>DASVPJ010000028.1:0-160237 GCA_036382875.1 Mycobacteriales bacterium | reverse complement strand
CAGCGTGAACGGCCCCTCCGGCGCGCCGACCGCCCGCCAGGCCGCCTCGCGCAGTGCCGCGTGGTGGTCGGCGTCGAGCGACGCGACGTAGGCGCCGACCGGGCCGACGCCCTGGGTGAAGCCGTTCCACCAGTCGTCCGGCCCGTCGTACGCGGCGGCCGCGCTGATCGTGCCGCCGGTGACGCCGGTCAGGCCGGCGGCGGCGAGCCAGCCGGTGAGGTCACCCTCCTCGGTGCCGAAGCGGATCCCGTCGCCCTGGACGGACGGGTCGAGGCTCGCGGCGGCGGCCCAGAACGTCCGCAGCGCGGGCATGCCGTCGCTGCTCCAGAAGCACGCGGCGACGGTGCCGCCGGGGCGCGTGACGCGGCGCATCTCGCGGGCGCCGGCGTCGCGGTCGGCGAGGAAGCCGACGACGAGCGAGGAGAGGGTGACGTCGAACGCGCCGTCGTCGAACGGCAGGTGCTCGGCGGCGGCCTCCCGGACGTCGACGCCGGGCAGCCGGTCGCGGCACGCGGCGACGAACGGCGGGGAGGGGTCGGCGGCGGCGACGCGCGCGGCGCCGAGCCGCGCGACGAGCTCGCGGGTGAGGCCGCCGGGGCCGCAGCCCACGTCGAGCGCGGTGAGCCCGGCGCGGACGCCGGCGGCGTCGGCGAACGCCGGGGCGAGCGCGGGGAGGTAGCGGCCCATCAGGAGGTCGTAGCCCTCAGCCGAGGCGACGAACGACGGGCAGCGCGCGGCGGCCGCGGCGGCGGCCGTCGCGGGGTCGGGTGCCGTGTCGGGCGCGGTGCCGCCGGCGGCGGTCGGGGCGGGGGTGACCGCGGGGGCGGCGGTGGTCGCGGCGGCGGTGGCAGACGTGGTGTCGGTGGTCGTCATGCCGCGCAGCATCGCCGCGCGCGGGAGCGGCGCGCATGGGTGGTTCCACCCATTCCGTCCCGGGTCCGCGATGCCGGAGGATGTCCGGCATGGACGTCGCCGCGCTGCTCGACGCGGGCCGCCGCGCGCTCGGGGACGGCGAGTGGGTGGCCGCGCGGGAGGCGTTCGGCAAGGCGGCCGCGTCGGGCAGCGCGGAGGCGGCGCAGGGGCTCGCCGAGGCGTTGCTGTCGCTCGGCGACTACGACGGCGCGATCGCCCGCGGCGAGGAGGCGTACACCGGGTTCCGGACGCGCGGCGAGGACGTGGCGGCGGCGACCTGCGCGCGCTTCGTCGGCTACCTGTACGGCGTCGTGCACGGCAACGCGGCCGTGATGGGCGGCTGGATGGGCCGCGCGGCCAGCCTGCTGGAGGACGCCGGCGACTGCCGCGAGCGCGCCCGGCTCGAGCTGACCCGCGCGACCGTCGCCCGCGACGACGAGACCCGCGAACGCCACCTGGCGACGGCCGTCGACATCGCCCGGCGGCACGGCGACGAGGACCTGGTGTTCGACGCGATGAGCCTGCGCGGGCTGCACCGCGTCGCGGCCGGCGAGGTCGCGGCCGGCATGGCGTTGCTGGACGAGGCGCTCGCCGCGGTGGCCGCGGGGGAGGTGCGCGACGCGATCTCGGTCGGCGCCATGTACTGCAAGATGCTGCACGCCTGCGAGCTGACCTCCGACGTCCGCCGCGCCGAGGAGTGGCTCGGCCTCGCGGACCGCTGGGTGGCGCGCAGCGGCCGGGTGCCGATCCGGGCGATCTGCCGTACGCACTACGGCGGCGTCCTCACCGCCGCCGGCCGCTGGGACCAGGCCGAGGCGGAGCTGCGCGAGTCCGTCGACCTCTACGACCGCAGCTACCGCGCGCTGCGCGGCGCGGCGATCGTCCGGCTCGGCGCGCTGCGGGTCCGGCAGGGGCGGCTCGGCGAGGCGGGGGAGCTGCTCGCGCAGGCCGAGCACGACGCGTACGCCGTCCGCCCGCTCGTCGAGCTGCACGTCGCGCGCGGCGAGGCCGACCTCGCGCTCGCCCGCGTGGACCGCTACGTCCGCGAGCAGGAACGCGACGACGGGCCGTTGCTGCTGCTCGCCGTGCGCGCGCACCTCGCCCGCGGCGACCGCGCGGCGGCGGCCGAGGCGTCGCGCCGCCTGGACGCGCTGGCCGCGGCGTGGGACCACCCGGCGGTGGCGGCGTTCGCCGGCCACGCGCGCGGGCTCGTGGGCGGGCTCGCGGGCGGACCCGGCGGGGTCGGGGACCTGGAGGCGGCGGTGGCGGCGTTCGCGACCCTGCGGCTGCCGCTGGAGGAGGCGCGGGCGCGGCTCGACCTCGCCACCGCGCTGTCCGGCGCGGGCTCGCCGATGGCGGTCGTGGAGGCCCGCGCGGCGCTGGCGACGTTCCAGGCGCTGCGCGCGGAGCGCGACGCGGACGCGGCGACCAGCCTGCTGCGCCGGCTCGGCGTGCGCGGCCACTCGGCGCCGCGCGGGACCGGCGTGCTGACCCGGCGCGAGGAGGACGTGCTGGCGTTGCTCGGCGACGGGCTGTCCAACGCGGACATCGCCGCGCGGCTGTACGTCAGCCCGCGGACCGCCGAGCACCACGTGTCGAACATCCTCGCCAAGCTCGGGCTCGGCAGCCGGGCCGAGGCGGCGGCGTACGCGGTCCGCCGGGGCGGCGCGCCGTAACCCCGTTGTGGCGCGCCCGCTCCGTGTGGGTTGATCCGCCCTCGTGAAGGACTACGACCCGAGGTACACGTTCCGCGAGGACACCGCCGCGATCTACGACGACCACCCGCGCGGCGACGAGGCGGACACCGTGGAGCTCCTGGCCGGGCTCGCGGGCGACGGGCCGGTGCTGGAGCTCGCGATCGGGACCGGCCGGATCGCCGTGCCGCTCGCCGCGCGCGGCGTCCGCGTCGACGGCATCGACTTCTCCGAGCCGATGGTCGAACGCCTTCGTGCCAAGCCCGGCGGCGCCGCGTTGCGGGTGACGATCGGCGACTTCGCGGACGTGCCGGTCGAGGGGACGTACCGGCTCGTCTACCTCGTCTACAACACGCTGTTCAACCTGCTCACCCAGGACGACCAGGTGCGCTGCTTCGCGAACGTCGCCGCGCACCTGGCGCCGGGCGGCGCGTTCGTCGTGGAGGCGTTCACGCCCGGCTACCTCTACGCGCTGCGCGACGGCCAGTACGTCGATGCGGAACGGATCGAGCCGCGGTCGGTGACGTTCGACGTGGGGCGGCACGACCCGGTGACGCAGACGCTGGACGAGACGCACGTGACGCTGACCCCCGACGGCATCCGGCTCGGCCCGATCGTCACGCGCTACGCCTGGCCGAGCGAGCTCGACCTGATGGCGCGGCTGGCCGGGATGCGGCTGCGCGCCCGCTACGGCGGGTGGCGCGGCGAGCCGTTCACCGGCGACAGCCGCCGGCACGTGTCGGTGTGGGAACTCGCCGGATCCTGAAGGCCCCGCGCGGCTAGGAGCCGGTCCACCCGGGCGCCGGCGCGGCCCGCCGGGCCGCGTGGGCGGCCCGCAGCTCCGCGGCGGTCGGCGCGATCGGCGCGGCCGGGACCGGCGGCGGCGGGACGGGGCGGTGCGGCTCCCTGGCCAGGTGCGCGGCGACCGCCGCGCGGTGGCCTTCGGCGAACCGCGCCCGCTGCCCGCGGGCCGCCGCCAGCGCGAGCTCCAACCGGAACGCCGCGCGGGTGTCGGTGCCGAACATGACGCCCGACGGGTGCTGCCGGTTGGTGACGCGCATCATCGTGCCATCGTCGCCGAGGCGCTGGACGTCGACGAGCTGGTCGTACAGCCACTCGCGCCGCTTCGCCCCGGTGAACACCACGCGCCGGTCGGTGACGAGGACGCTGCCGCGCTCGACGACCGTCGGCACGTCGTAGCCGCTCGGGCGGCGGTTCTCGACCAGCGCGCCGTGCTCGACGTAGGCGAACGCGCGCTCGCCCGGCTTGGCGCGCAGCTCCGGCGGCACCTCGCCACCGTCGAACGACGCCGCCTCCGCGGCGTTGCGGCGCAGCAGCACCGCGGTGGTGTCCCACGTGACGTGCGCGGTCTCGAACGCCCGCTCGGCGTGCCGGTACGCGTCCGTCGCCGCGGCGTGCCCGGCGACCGCTCGGCGGTGCGCCGCCCGCAGCGTGGCGCGGTGCGCGGCGGCGCGCAGCACCCAGTAGCCGCCGGCGACGCGGGCGCGGTGGCGCCACAGCGCGTAGCCGCCGAGCCCGAGCAGCGCGAGACCGGCGAGGCCGGAGGCGACCTCCGCCGGTGACATCGGGTGCGACACCCGCACGGTCAGCTCGCGGTCGGCGCGGTTGCCGGCCAGGTCCGTCGACGCGACGACCAGGCGGTAGCGCCCGTCCTTGGCCGCGACGCGGACCGGGAACGTCCCCGGCCCGGTCAGCGACACGGGGTCGCCGGGCAGCCCGGACACGACGGCCGTGGCCCCGTCCTCGACGGTCACCGACAGCGCGATCGCGCCGTGCTCGGCCGCCTCGCCGTCGAGCGCCGCGACGATCGCCGGCTGGACCGTGTCGATCCGGACGTCGGACAGCCGCGCGGACGCGCGCCGCTTCTGGAAGTCGTCGACCACGGCGTCCGCCCGCCAGGTCCCGTCCGGCAGGGCCGCGGTGAGCGACCCGCTGCCGGCCTCGCCGAGGTCGAACGCCGCCGTGACCGGGGCCTGCCCCGGCGCGGTGAACGTGGCGGTGCCGTGACCGAGCGCCGGCCCGGCGAGCGCCAGCGTGACCGCGCCGTCGTTCGGCGCGCTCTGCAGGGTGACGCGCAGCGACGGCTTCGGGATCGACACCCGCAACGGCGTGGTCGTGACGCGGCTGAGGTTGCCCGCGTCGTCGCGGAGCTGCACGGTCACGGCGTAGGTGCCGTTCGGCAGCAGCACGCGCTCCCGCGCGTCGCCGAACGAGTCCAGCGCGCCGTCGCGCGAGAACGCCCGCAGCTCGCCGGTGCGGGAGCGGAACCGCAGCGCGTACCGCGCGCCGGCCTCGCCGGCGAGCTCGACGTCGGTGTGGCCGCCGGCGGCGCCGGGCGGGAGCGGCCGGAGCGCCCGCACGGCGGGTGCCGCCGTGTCGGCGGTGACCTCGAGGTCGGCGGCGTACGACTCGTTGCCCGCGCCGTCGGTGGCCGTGACGGCGTAGACGTGGGTGCCGTCCGCGGCGCGGAACGCGACGCCCTGCGCGGCGCCGGTCGCGCGGGTCGAGGTGAGGACGCGCCCGTCCAGCGCGACCCGGATCGTGCTGCCCCGCTCGGCGGTCACCACGACGCTCGTCGCGCCGCCCGCGCGCACCGTCACCGACCCGGTCGACGGCGCGTCCGGCGCGACGTAGTCGATCTCGGCCGGGGTCGGGGTGAACTCCTCGTTCCCCGCGCCGCCCCCGCCGCAGTACGTGTCGTAGCCGAGGTCGCCGCAGACGTACGACCCGGTGTCCGACGGGCACGAGTGCCAGCGGTGGCAGCCGTCGCGGTGCGCCGCGGCGGGCGCGGCGAGCGGCCCGAGGGCCGCGACGATCCCGATCGCGAGCGCGAGGCAGCGCCGCCGTGCGTGACCCATCGGGTCCCCCGTTCGTTGGTGGTGCGTCGGCAGCAGTCTGCGTGCCGAATGCCCACCGGGGCGGCGTTTTGGGGGAATTCGCGGCGAGAGGAACGCCGTACCGAGGCGTCGAACACGGTAGGTAACACGGCCGTCACCTTCCTGGAGTGTGCCCGCATGCCCCTGCGCGCCCGGCGCCTCGTCGTCCTCGCCGCCCTCAGCGGCGTCGTCGTCACCGCCGCGGCCGGCACCGCCGGTCCGCGCGCGAAGACCACGACGCTCGCCGACGCGCTGCGGCAGAAGTACTCGGCCGCCGAGGTCGGCCGCCCGCGCAGCGACGTGCCCGAGGACCGCTACGCGCTCGCCGGCGGCTGCTACGTGGTCAAGGCCGTGGGCAGCGGCAAGTACGTCACCCGCTCCGGCTCCGCGTGGGCCGCCACCGCCGACCGCGCGGGCGCCGAGCCGATCCACTTCCAGGCGTACGACCTGGGCAAGTACCTGCTGTTCGCCAAGAAGGGCGACTTCGTCTCGGCCGAGGCCGACCCGAGCAACGGCGGCCCGGCCACCGCCGTGCGGCCGGTCACCGGCGCGGTCAAGGGCACCGGCGACGAGACGCTCGACCCGGTACGCGACCCGCTCGTCGGCGCGGTCGAGGACGCCGCGAACGCCGCCACCGGCGTGACCGACACGGCCGCCGAGGAGCAGCGCGGCGACGGCGTCGTCGTCGCGGCCGCCCCGAGCGCCGCGGCCGAGTGGGTCGTCATGCCGCTGGAGGGCGGCGGCTACACGCTGCTGAACCCGGTCGACGACCACGAGCCCGAGAACCCCGGCCCGCTCGACCCGCCGATCCGCGCGACGATGCTCGCCGCGGCCGACGGCACGCTGTCCGCGCCGCCCGGCGCCGCGGCCGGCGACTCGGCGCGGTTCACGTTCGAGCTCGCCGACGGCTGCGCGGCGTTCCCCGAGATCACCACGAACGTCACCGGCCCGGTCGCCGCGGGCGCGACGCCGTACTCCGAGGCCTCCGGCTACATCGACCTGCACCTGCACGCGATGGCGTTCGAGTTCATCGGCGGCCGCTCGCGCTGCGGCCGGCCGTGGCACCCGTACGGCGTGGCGTACGCGCTCGTCGACTGCCCGGACCACGAGCCCGGCGGCCACGGCGCCGTCCTGGAGGCCGCGCTGTCCGGCGGCAACCCGGTCGAGGGCCACGCGACCGACGGCTGGCCGACGTTCTCGTACTGGCCGAAGTACTCGTCGCTGACCCACGAGCAGGTCTACTACAAGTGGCTCGAGCGCTCGTGGCGCGGCGGCCTGCGGATGTTCACCAACCTGCTGGTCGACAACAACGTGCTCTGCGAGATCTACCCGTACAAGAAGAACTCCTGCAACGAGATGGACGGCGTCCGCCTCCAGGCGCAGCGCCTGCACGAGCTCGAGCGCTACATCGACGCCCAGAACGGCGGCCCCGGCCGCGGCTGGTTCCGCCTGGTGAAGGACCCGTTCGCGGCGCGCCGCGTCATCAACTCCGGCAAGCTCGCGGTCGTCATGGGCATCGAGGTCTCGGTGCCGTTCGACTGCGGCGAGTACCTGAACGTCGCGCGCCCCGGCTGCGACGCCACCACGATCCGGCAGCGGCTGCAGGAGGTCTACGACCTCGGCGTGCGCCAGATGGAGCTGACGAACAAGTTCGACAACGCCCTCACCGGCGTCACCGGCGACGACGACACGCAGGGCGTCATCGTCAACGCCGGCAACAAGTACGAGACCGGCCACAACTGGCAGATGGGCCAGTGCGACGACGTCCACACCGACCGCCACGACAAGCACCAGTACAACGTCGCGGAGGGCGTCGGCGGCGCCGCGCCGCCGGAGGAGATCGGCCGTGACGCCATCTTCTCCGCCGTGCTCTCGGTGTTCGGCGAGACCGGCGTCGCGCCGGTCTACCCGGCCGGCCCGCACTGCAACGTCGTCGGCCTCTCCGACCTCGGCCGCTCGGCGCTGAAGAGCATGTCCGAGCTCGGCATGATCTTCGACCCCGACCACATGAGCGCGAAGGCGCGCGCCGAGGCGATGTCGTACGTCGGCAACACGCTGCACTACGGCGGCGTCGTCTCCTCGCACTCGTGGGCCGACGACCCGACGTACCAGGAGATCCTCCGGCTCGGCGGCGTCGTCACGCCGCACGCGGGGCGTTCGACGTCGTTCGTCGCGAACTGGCGCAAGCTCCGCGAGTGGGCCGACCCGCGCTACGTCTACGGCATCGGCTTCGGCTCCGACGTCAACGGCTTCTCCACCCAGGGCGCCCCGCGCAACGCGCCCGAGGAGAACGACGTCGACTACCCGTTCACCGGCTTCGGCGGCGTGACGGTCGGGATGCAGAAGAGCGGCGAGAAGTCGTACGACTACAACAAGACCGGCACCGACCACTACGGCCTGCACCCCGACTGGGTCGAGGACGCGCGGCTCGTCGCCGGCGCGGACGGCGACGCGTTCCTCGCGGACCTCGCCCGCGGCGCGGAGGCGTACCTGCAGATGTGGGAGCGCGCCATCGGCATCCGCCCGGACGCCTGCCGCGCGGACGTGCGCGACCTGACGAAGGCGGAGCTCAAGGCGCTCGGCAAGGGCTTCACGCCGGAGCAGGTGCTGGAGTCGCTCGGGCAGCCCAAGACGCGCGAGGGCGACACGTTCACCTACTGTCTGGAGGGTGGCGTGGCGACGGTCGGCTTCGACGGCGACGGCCGCCTGCAGAACGTCACCTACCCGTAACGCCCTCGCGGCCGCGCTGCTCGCGGCCGGCTGCTCCGCGGCGGCCCCGAACGCGGAGCCGGCGACGCCGCCCGCCGCTCCCGCCACGCGCGCGCCGGGGACGACGCCGACCGTGACGGCGCCGGCCGCGCCGGCCCCCACCGGGCCGGTGGCGCCGACGGCGCGGGTGCCGCGGGTGGTGGAGGTCCGCTACGCCGTCGAGGTGCGCACCCGCGGTGTGGCGTCGTTCGCGCGGGTCGTGGACGCGACGCTGCACGACCCGCGCGGCTGGCAGCGGGCCGGGTTCCGGCTCGTGCGCGACCAGCGGGCGCGGTTCCGGCTGGTCGTCGCCGAGGGTCCCGAGGTGGACCGGCTCTGCCGGCCGTACGACACCTACGGGAAGTACTCGTGCCAGAACGGCCCGGTCGTGGCGTTCAACGCCGACCGCTGGCGCTCCGCGACGCCCGAGTGGACCGGCGACCTGGCGGCGTACCGGCGGATGCTCGTCAACCACGAGGTCGGGCACCTGCTCGGCATGCACCACCCCGACGTGCAGTGCCCCGGCCGTGGCAGGCTCGCGCCCGTGATGGCCCAGCAGAGCACCGAGCTCGGCGACTGCCGCCCCAACCCGTGGCCGCTCGCGCACGAGGTGGCCAGGGCGGCGCGGCACGACCTGCCGCTCGCGCCGCCGTACGCGCCGTGAGCAGGCCCAAGGTCGCGCCGCGGCGGTGGACCCCGCCGCCCGCGCCGCCGCGCGCGCGGCGCACGACCGGCGACACGCCGTTCCCGCCGATGGAGCTGATCCCGCTGCCCGGCGAGGCGCCGGAGGACGTCGTCGTGGACGCGGCGGGCCGCCTCTACACCGGCCTCTCCGGCGGCCGCGTGGTGCGCGTCGATCCCGCGACGCGCGCGGTGACCGTGGTCGGGGACACCGGCGGCCGGCCGCTCGGGCTGGAGGCGCTGCCGGACGGGCGGCTGCTCGTCTGCGACAGCCACCGCGGGCTGCTCCGGCTCGACCCGGAGACCGGCGACGTCGAGACGCTGGTGCGCGAGGTGGGCGGGCGGCCGCTGGTGTTCTGCTCCAACGCCGTCGCCATGGCGGACGGCACGGTGTGGTTCAGCGAGTCGTCGCGGCGGTTCGGGTTCGAGCACTACCGCGCCGACCTGGTCGAGCACTCGGCGAGCGGGCGGGTGTTCCGGCTCGACCCGGACGGCACGGTGGAGACCGTCGTGGACGGGCTGCGCTTCGCGAACGGCCTCGCGCTCGCCGCCGACGAGTCGTACCTCGTCGTCGCCGAGACGGCCGGGTACTCGCTGAGCCGGCTGTGGCTGGCGGGGGAGCGGCAGGGGACGTACGAGCCCTGGGTGACGAACCTGCCGGGCTTCCCGGACAACATCGCGCGCGGGACGGGCGGGCTGGTCTGGGTGACGTTGCCCAACGCCCGCAACCCGGTCCTCGACTGGGCGCTGCCGCGGTCGCCGTGGCTGCGCCGGGCGACGTACGCGCTGCCCGAGCGCCTCCAGCCCCAGCCGAAGCGCACGGTGTGGGTGCTCGGTGTCTCGCCCGCCGGCGAGGTCGTGCGCGACTACCAGGGGGACGGCGACCGGTGGGCGTTCGCGACGGGCGTCGCGGAGCACGAGGGCCGGCTGTACCTGGCCAGCATCGCCGAGCGCTCGCTCGCGGTCCTCGCGCCGTGACGAAGGGCCGCCCGGAGGCGGCCCTTCGTGACGATCAGCGGGCGGTCAGCAGGACGCGACCGACAGGCAGTCCAGGCCGGTGATGCACTGCTGGAAGTCGCTGTTGCACCCGCCGGCGCAGGTGAGCGTGTTGTGCGGGCACTGCGGCGTCAGGGCGGCGCCGTTCACCGCGCCGAGCTCGGTGTCGGTGAGCTCCGCGAGGGTCTCCTTGCTGAGGCTGAGCCTGCGCATGTGCGCTCCTTGGGGGTTGAGGGGTCGGAGCGTCCATCATCCGCCGCTCAGTGCGACCTGAGCCAGCCCTCGGCGAAGTCCATCTCCTGCTCGATCAGCTTCACGACCTGGTCCTCGACCTCGCTCGCGATGCGCCCGCCGATGAGCGGGATGCTCACCTTGGCCGTCGCGGTGACGCGGTAGACCGCCCCGTCGCCGTCGCGCACCACCTCGAACGTGCCGCTGACCTTGCCGGGCAGCTTCGACTCCGACTCCCACTCGGCGGTGGCCCGGTCGTCGGTCACCGACGTCCAGCGCTCGACCTGTGTCACCTTCCCGTCGCCGGCGAACTTGCGGAGCTGCGACGGCAGGCTGTCCAGCGGCAGCCGCCGCGGCCAGCGCACCGTCGCCAGGTCGCCGTCGCGGGTGATGGTCGACGGCGCGAGGCCGCCGAGCGCCTCGCCCCGGTCGCGCTGGTACTCCTCGGACACCATGCCCTCGACGAGCTCGCGGGGGCCGCGGTCGTAGCGTCGTTCGACGGTGCGCGTCATGAGCGGGACCGTAGCGGAATGCACGGTGCCCGCGCCGGGTTGGAGTAGTTGCATCTGCAACGATCTTGGAGGAGCGACATGCCCGCCGTCACCGCCGACACCCTGGCCCTGCCCCGCGTCCCCGAGCCGACGCTGGGTGACGTGCCGCGCCGCGTGAAGGCCGTGGCGACCGCGCCGACCGGCTACGAGGGCGAGGGCTTCCCCGTCCGGCGGGCGTTCGCCGGCGTGGACCTGCGCGACCTGGACCCGTTCATCCACATGGACGAGATGGGGTCGGTCGAGTACGGGCCGGGCGAGCCGAAGGGCACGTCGTGGCACCCGCACCGCGGGTTCGAGACCGTGACGTACATCCTCGACGGGACGTTCCAGCACCAGGACAGCCACGGCGGCGGCGGGCTGATCGCGAACGGCGCCACGCAGTGGATGACCGCCGGGCGCGGCATCCTGCACATCGAGACGCCGCCGGAGGAGCTGGTCGTCTCCGGCGGGCTGTTCCACGGCTTCCAGCTCTGGGTGAACCTGCCGGCCCGCGCCAAGATGTCGGCGCCGGCGTACCAGAACCTCGAAGGCCCCGACGTGACGCTGCTCTCGTCGGCCGACGGCGGCGCGTTGCTGCGCGTCATCGCCGGCTCGGTGGCCGGCCACGCCGGCCCCGGCTCGACCCGCACGCCGATCACGATGGTGCACGCGTCGGTGGCGGCGGGGGCGGCGCTGTCGCTGCCGTGGCAGGCCGACTTCAACGCCCTGGCGTACGTCTTCGGCGGGCACGGCAAGGTCGGCGTGCCGGGCGCCCCGGTGCGGTCGGGCCAGCTCGCGGTGCTCGGTGCCGGCGACTCGTTGACGGTGTCGGCCACCAGCGACCTGGAGGTGCTGCTGCTCGGCGGGCAGCCGATCCGGGAGCCGATCGCGGCGTACGGGCCGTTCGTGATGAACACCCGAGCGGAGCTCGCGCAGGCGGTCGAGGACTACCGGGCCGGGCGGCTCGGCGTGATCCCGCCGAACGCGCTCATGCCGCACGTCGCGCGCTGACGGTCGCCGGGTGCCCCAACTGTGAAGATCACCACACGGGGGAGGGGGGCGTGGGCTTCACGGTTGGGGTGCGGCCGGGCGGCGCCGCCGGGGGCCCGAGCCGGTCGCGGCCCGGCCGCGCTCAGGCCGCCGCGTACTCCGCGGCGGCCTTGCGCACGATCCCGAGCCCGTCGAGCCCCGGCAGGGCCGACACGTGCGCGTCCAGCCGTTCCACCGTCGCCCCGTCGACCAGGTGCCGGAGCAGGAACGCCGTCTCCTCCCGCGGCATCACCGACGACCCGACCGGCGCCCACTTCGTCCGCAGCAGCAGCCGGACGAGCCGCTGGGCGCGCGGGTTGCCGGCCAGCCGGCGGCGCGCCTCGGTCGCGTAGAACGCGATGTGCCGCGACTCCTGCCGCTGGATCCGGTCGAGCAGCTCGGTGAGGACGGGGTGGTCCTCCAGCTCGGCGAGGCGCGCGTAGCCGGCCTGGGTGGACCACTCGTTCACCGCGCCCCACGTCATGTGCACCGCGACGAACGCCTCCCCGAGCACCGCGCCGCCGACCGCGTTGAGCACGGGCGCCACGCGGTCCGACAGGCCCTGCCGCGCCCGCATCGGCCCCACCCGCGCCGCGCCCGAGGCCTCGCCGTGCGCGGCCAGCACGCGGGCCAGCGCCGCGCCGTGCCAGTGCTCCTCGTAGTTCCACATGGTGAGGAACGTCGTCACCCGCGGGTCGCGGTGCGACGGCGTGACGAGCAGGTCGCGCAGGTAGCAGACGGTGTGCGACTCGACGTCGTGCATGTACCGCAGGCAGCGCAACGCCGCCTCCGACAGCGGCCGCGTACGGAACGCGTCGAAGTCGACGTCGTCCAGCGAGACGGGCGCGGCCTGGCGGGCGTAGGAGTCGATGTCGAACACGACTACTCTTCGCGCGGCCGCCGCCTCCGGTTCAGCAGGACCGTCGCCGCCACCAGACCGAGGACCGTGAGCAACGCCAGCACGACGCCGCGCACGTGCGCCGAGTCCTCGTACCGGAACTCCACGCGGTGCGTCCCCGCCGGCACCCGCACGCCGCGGAACGCGTGGTCCACGCGGAGCAGGTCGGTCTCCTCGCCGTCCAGGTAGGCGTGCCACTGCGGGTACCACGGGTCGGACAGCACGAGCAGCGTCGGCGCCGCGGCGTCGACGGTCGCGCGCACGGTCGTCTGCCCGACCCGCACGTCGCGCACCGTGCCGGTGCCGCTCACGTCGACCGGCTCCTCGACCACGGCCGCTTTCTGGAGGGGGAACTCGTCCAGCACCCGCAGCCGCTCCGCCGGGTCCGGCACGACGCGCACGTCGGACACGGTGCGCAGGATCGGCGGCGCGGGACGGCCCCACAGCTCGCCGAACGCGTACGCCTCGGCCCTGGTGAAGCCGTGCGCCGCCAGCACCGCCTGCTCCGAGGCCGGGAGCGGGTTCGTGACGAACCACCGCACGCCGAGGAAGTCGAGCGTCTCCCACGACCACTTGGACGGCGGCGCGAGGTGGACGCCGCGGTAGACGCCGGCGCCGACGTTCATCGAGACGGTGAAGAACTCGCTGTACAGCCGGAACGGCATCAGCCCGCCGTCGCGACCGAGCACCGTCTCGGCGTGCAGCGCGGTGTGCACGTTCGGGCGCGCGATGACGCGGAAGTTGTGCCCGGCCCGGTAGTAGTCGCTCTCGACGCCCGGCGCGATGCCGGCCGGGATCGGGATGGGCGTGCCGCCGGTCGCGCCCTCGCTCGGCAGCTTGCCGTCGGTGACGAACCGCCCGCCCTCCCGCGCCATCCGCTCGATGACCGGCCCGTACTCGTCGTACGTCGCGTCCGGCGCGACCTGGTGGTACTCCGCGCGCGGCCGGGCGAGCTGGAGCTCGTAGCCCGTCGTCACGACGAGCGCCGTGACGAGCAGCAGCCGCGGCACCTTCGGGAACGCCGCCGCGGCCCAGGCGGCGACGCCGACGAAGCCGGCCACCGCCCATTCGGTCAGCGAGCCGGTCGGCGACGCCATGTCGCCGAGCGCGAACACGAACACCCCGCCCGCGACGAGCAGCGCGAGCGCGCGACCGGCGTCGACCAGCCGGGCGCGCCGGGTGCCCGGCGCGAGCAGCGCGTCGACGCCGTACGCCGCCGCGGCGGCGAGCCCGAACGTCGGCAGCATCAGGTAGCGGCTCGGCACCCGGAAGCCGCGGACGACCGACACGTGGTCGTAGGCGAACCGGTAGAACGGCGTCGCGTTGCCCAGCGCCATGACGAAGCCGAACGCCGCCAGCACCGCGAGGAACGCCCGCAGCCACCGCTGCTCGCGGGTGCCGCGGACGGCGAGGCCGAGGACGGCGAATCCGAGCGCGACGAGGCCGATGTGGGACGGGTTCTCGCCGTAGACGACCCGGCCGAAGTCCGGGAGCAGCGAGTTGACCGCGATCGCCTTCGGCAGCGGGTACTGCTCGCGGAAGCTCGGCGCCTGGCGGAACCCCTGCGAGCGCAGCAGCAGCGTCGGGTAGAGCTGGAACCCGAACAGCAGCACGAACAGCACGATCGCGCCGCCGAGGCTCACCGCCGCCCGGACCGCCCGGCGCCACCACGCGCGCAGCCCGTCGCCGAACGTCCACACGAGCCCGTACAGCGCGAGCGCGCCGACCGTGTAGACCCACTCCTCGGGGTGCCCGGCGAGGAACTGCATGCCGACCGCGACGGCGGTCGCGACGACCCAGCGGAGCCGGCCGCGGTCGAGCGCGAGGTGGCCGAACAGCAGCACCAGCGGCATCCAGGCGATGGCCTGGAGCTGGTTGGTGAGGATGACGTGCTGCAGGCTCATCCCGCCGAAGCCGAACGCGAGCCCGCCCAGCAGCGCGGCCGCGCCGGACGTGCGCAGCGCGAACCGGCAGTAGCACCACATCGAGAACGCCGCGAACGCCACCGTCGTCGCGACCACGACCTCCAGCGCGGCGGACGTCGGCAGGAACAGGAACGGCGCGTTGCCCAGGTAGTAGACGGCGTGCTGGATGTTCGCGACGAACGGCCCGCCGCCGAACGTGTCGCGCGTCCAGGTCGGGAAGAAGCCGTGCCGCAGGAAGTCGGCGGTGCCCTGCCGGTCCGGCCCGATGCCGTTGACGAGCACGTCCTGGAAGAACGTCTGCCCGGACACCCGCAGCGCCTTGAGGACCACCACGGTGAACGCCTGATACGCCGCGTAGACGCCGATGGCCTCGAGCCAGAGGCGGCGGCGCGGGGGGAGCGGCGGGGCCGGAGAGGGCTCGGTCGGAGGGGGCACGGCGCCCTCGCGCGGCCGGGCGTCGGTCGTCACCGGGCGACCGTATCGCGGGCGGCGGGCGACTCCGCGCTGCCGTGTACCGTGGCGTCGTCGTCCAGCAGGCGTCCAGCAGACGTGCAGCAGAACGGAGTGCTCCGGGTGTCGAACGCCACGCCGGCCCCGCCGACGCGGCGCCCCCGGCTCCTCGTCGTCGCGTCCACGTTCCCGGCCACGTCCGGCGACGGGACGCCGGGCTTCGTCCGCGACCTGGCGGAGTACGAGTCCCGGCACTTCGACACGCTCTGCGTGGTGCCGCGGACGCCCGGCGCGCCGTCCCGCCAGATCGCGTCGGACACGCTGACGATCGAGTGGTTCCCGTACTTCCCGCGCCGGTGGGAGGGCGTCGCGCACGGCGCGATGATCGAGAACATGCGCGACAAGGCGAAGCTCGCGCAGGTGCCGACCTTCCTGCTGGCCGAGCTGGCCGCGGTGCGCAGCGCGGTGCGCCGGTTCAAGCCCGACGTCATCCACGCGCACTGGGTCGTGCCGCAGGGCGCGGCGGTGATCCTGGCGGCGCCGGGGGTGCCGTTCGTCGTGACGACGCTCGGCGGCGACCTCTACGCGCTCAAGGGCGCGCTGCCCACGAGGATCAAGCGCGCGGTGGTGTCGCGGGCGTCGGCGTTCACGACGCAGAACGCCGACATGCGCGACAAGCTCGTCGACCTCGGCGCGCCGCCGGAGCGGACGCACGTGATGCCGGTCGGCGCCGACCTGACGACGATCCGCGCGGCCGGCGAGGGCGTCGAGCGGGTGCCGGGGCGGCTGCTGTTCGCCGGGCGCCTGGTCGAGAAGAAGGGCGTCGCGGTGCTGCTCGACGCGCTGCGCGACCTGCCGCACGAGGGCTGGTCGCTGGAGGTCGCCGGCGACGGCCCGCTGCGCGCCGACCTCGAACGCCGCGCGGCCGGCCTGCCGGTGACGTTCCTGGGGCAGTGCACGCGGGTCGAGATGGCGCGCGCGATGGCCGCCGCCGAGGTCGTCGTCGTGCCGTCGGTGCCCGCCGCGTCCGGCGACCAGGACGGCCTGCCGGTCGTGATGCTCGAGGCGATGGGCGCCGGCGCGGCGATCGTCGCGTCGCGGCTGCCCGGACTCGACGAGGCGGTCGTGGACGGCGAGAGCGGCGTCCTCGTGCCGCCGGGCGACGTCACCGCGTTGCGCGACACCTTGGGGTCGCTGCTCGCCGACCCGGCCCGCCGCGAGTCGCTCGGCAAGGCGGCGTCGGTGCGGGCGGAGGAGTTCTCCGTCGAGGCGATGGGCGAGAAGTTCGTCGGTCTGCTGACCGAGGCGATGGCCCGCCGCTAGCTCCCAGCCCGCCCCCGCCCCCCGGTGAGCGTTTCCTGAAGCGAACGTTCCCCGGAGCGACTTCGCTTCAGGAAACGCTCAAACGCCGCGCGGGGGCGGTGGGGTGGGGGGCCCGCCGCTAGTCGCCGCCGCGCTCCGACAGGAAGCGCTCCAGCTCGGCGCCCAGCTCCTCGCCGGTCGGCAGCCGCTGCCCGTCGAGCAGCCCGCCGCGCGCGGTGACGAACGAGTCGTACTGCTCCTCCAGCGCCCGCACGACCGCCTGCACCTCGGCGTTGTCCGCGACCTGCTCGTCCAGCAGCCGCCGGGTCTCCTCGGCGGCGCGGAGCAGGCCGTCGGCCGGCAGCGAGAGGCCGGAGACGCGGGCGATCGCGTCCACCAGCGACGCCGCCGCGGCCGGGTACTCGGCCTGCGCGACGTAGTGCGGCACGTGCACCGCGAACCCGCACGCGTCGTGGCCCGCCTGCCCCAGCCGGTACTCCAGCAGGTGCCCCGCCGCGCCCGGTACCTGCACGGTCGCGACCCACGGGTCGAAGCCGTCGGTCAGCTCGCGCCGCGACCCGTGCGCGATGACGCCGGCCTGCCGGGTGTGCGGCACCGCCATCGGGATCGCGTTGAGACCGACGTAGAGGCGCACGCCGAGGCGCTCGACCAGCAGCCGCACGGCGGCCGTGAACCGCTCCCACTGCACGTCCGGCTCCGGGCCGGACAGCAGCAGGTACGGCGTGCCGGCCGCGTCGCGCAGCGCGGTGAGCGTCAGGGCCGGCGCGTCGTAGGACTCCCAGTGGTCCTCCACGAACAGCATCACCGGCCGCCGCGCCCGGTAGTCGTGGAGCTGGTCCACGTCGAACGTCGCCACCACCCGCGCCTCCGGCGACGACGCGACGAGGTGCTCGCGGGCGAGCCGCCGCGCGGCGCCCGCGTCCACGAAGCCGTCCAGCGCCTGCACGAGCACCGGGCGGCCGAGGTCGCCGGCGTCGTCGTGCAGGGTGAACAGCGCTTCGGGGTCGAGCATGGCTCCATCCTGCCGCAGGAGTTCGCGCCGCCGGGGAGAAAGGGTGGCGCCGTGACCCGACGTGCCGCGCTGCTGCCCCTCGCCCTGCTCCTCCTCGTCCCCGCGAACGCCCAGGGCGCGCCGGCCGCGGGCGCCTGGGAGACGGCGTACACCGCGGCCGCCTGCGGGCCGCGCGTGCCGCTCCCCGTCAGCCCGGGCGAGACGTCGCTCGCCGTCGTCGCGGCCGCGACGGTCCCGGCCAACGACATCGTGCTCAACGTGTTCCGCAACGGCACGCTGCTCGGCACCGCCGACTCCGCGACGAGCCCCGAGGCGTACGCCGCGCAGCGGCTCGACCCGCCGGCCGCGGCGAGCGACGTGGTCGAGGCGCAGGTCTGCCCGTTCGACGCGGGGTCCGTCGTCGCGGAGCCGTACGGCGCGACCGGGGCCTACGCGTGGGGCTCGGTGCCCGCGACGCCGCCGCTGCCCGCGAGCGAGCCGGCGCCGGACGGCAGGAAGGACGTGCGGGTGCGCGCGCTGGACTGCGTGCTGATCCCGTGGGGCGCCGCCGGCGCGGGCGCCGAGGTGGCGTTCCCCGAGGGGCCGTTCAACAAGGCCACGATGGTGCTGCACGACCACCCGGACGGCGACGCGTTCGACCGGCTGCTCACGGTCGAGGTGGACGGCGTCGAGATGTTCCGCGCGACCACGCCGCGCGCCGACTACGACGTCGAGTGGGACGTGACGCCGTACCTGTCGCTGCTCTCCGGCGGGACGCACAAGGTCTTCGTGCACGAGGAGTCGTACCTCGGCCGCGGCCACGTCGTGACGCTGGACTTCGTGCTGCACGAGGCGAAGCAGACGCCGCCGTCGGTCGCCGACCACGTCAGCGCGCCGTGGGCGTACGCCGGCCTCGCGCCGAAGGTCGGGGGCGGCTGCGGCGGCAACCTCGCCGACGTCAACCCCAACTACGCCGCGCACATCGACGACACCCGGACGTTCACCCGGCCCGAGGGCGACGTGCGCACGGCGACGTTCTACGGCTACCTCACGGCGCACGGCTGCGAGGAGTTCTGGTACTCGACCGTGCGGCCGACGCCGTTGCGGCAGGTGCACCTCGCGATCGACGGGACGGCGTTCGCCGACTTCGTGCCGACGCCGTACACGTACGCGTTCGTCGGCGGCTACCCGGAGGACCCGGTGTGGGGCCCCGGCGACCAGCTCGCGTGGAACACCGTGCAGCCGGTCCTCGCCGACCACGGCGTCTACACCGGCACCGGCGCGGTGCCGCCGTACGTGTTCGACGTCACCGAGCTCGTGAAGGGGCTCGCGCCGGGCGAGCACTCGCTGTCGATCCGCATCGACAACGGCAACGGCACGTGGTTCTTCTCCGGCCAGGTGCTCGTGTCGCTCAAGAAGTAGCGGGTACGTCCGTCGTCGTGAGCGACGACGTGACGTTCTGGTTCGACCCCGGGTGCCCCTGGACGTGGGCGACGTCGCGGTGGGCCGTCGAGGCGGCGGAGCAGCGGGACCTGCGGCTGCGCTGGCGGCTGCTCTCGCTCGCCGTGCTCAACGCGGACCGCGAGATGGAGCCGTGGCTGCGCGAGCGGGTGGAGTTCGGCGCGCGGGTGCTGCGGGTGTTCGCGGCGGTGCGCGACAACGACGCGCGCGGGCGGCTCTTCGCGGCGTACGCGGAGCGGATCCACGAGCGCAAGGAGCCGTTCGAGGCGGCGACGGTGCGTGCCACTTTGGTGGACGCGGGTCTGGAGCCGGGTCTCGTGGCGGCGATGGACGACGCCACGTGGGACCCGGTGGTGCGCTTCGACCACGACGCCGCGCAGGAGGCGGCGGGCGGCGAGTCGGGCAGCCCGGTGATGGAGTACCGCGGCGTCGGGTGGTTCGGTCCGGTCCTCTCGCCCGCGCCGCGCGGCGAGGAGGCCGGGCTGGTGTGGGACGACCTGACGCGGTTCATCACGCGCGACGAGGTGTTCGAGGTGAAGCGCGGGCGGACCCGCGGGCCGCGGGTGGCGTAGGGGTGGAGTCGGCGCCGCCGACCCCACCCCCGTTCTGTGAAGTTCCGGCCGCGCGCTCCCGCGTGGCGATCTTCACAGTTGGGGTACGGCGGCCTCCGCGTTCGCCACCGACCCCACCACCGCCGACCGCCCCCGGCGAACCCGGTCGACTCAGGTGTGCTCAGGGAGCCGGGGGGTAGACGCTCGCGCCGGCCGACGCGACCTCGCGGTACGGGCCCGCCGTCGCGACGGCCCGCACGACGAGCCCCGGCTGCCGGCCAGTGATCACGGCCGCGGAGCCGGGCGGCGGTGGCGGCGGGAGGCCCGTCGCCGAGAGGGTGAGGACGATCGTCGTCTTCTGGCCGGCCGGGAACGTCGTCGCGGGGAGGACGCCGGACGGGCTCACCGAGCCGGTGGCGTCGTGCAGCTCCTCGAGACTGACGGTCACCGACGTCGTGAGCGGCGCCGGCGGCGCGGTGACCTCCAGCGTCAGCGGCACGGAGTCGCCGACCTCGAGCACCGTGCCGCGCAGGGTGTTCGGGTCCCAGAGCCTGATGCCGAGCGGGCTGGGCGGGCGGGGCGTCGGCGGCGGCGGGATCTCCTCGAACGCGACCTCCACGGTGTACCGCACCGTGCAGAACGGCAGGTGCCACCAGGTGACCGGGATCGTGATCGAGCCGGTGGCCCCGTAGCTGGGGCGGGTCGCGACGCTGGTGCTCGCGCCGCCGAGCGGCCAGGGCGAGTCGAGTCGCACCCGGAGGTTGCGGAACTGGAAGTCGTTCGGGACCGCGAACGTGTGCGATCGCGTCCCCCGCAAGGAGCCGCGCGGCCCGGCGCTGCCGGTCTGCTGTACCACCTGAGTGGCGGGCATGGGTCACCTTAGCCCGCGCGGCAGGACGCGTGGCCGGGGCGCCGAACACTCCGCGCGTCCCCTCACTCCCAGGAGCCCCTCGTGCCCGCTCGCCGTCTCGCGGCCGCCGCCGCCCTCGCCGTCACCGCCCTCGCCGCCCTCGCCGCGCAGCCCGCCTCCGCCGACGGGATCTGCGCCGGCACCGTGGAGGACGGCGTCGTCTGCGTCTACCCGGAGAACGCCCCCACGGTCCAGCAGGGTGACCCGCTGCTGACGCGCTGCGTGGTCGTGCCGGCGCGCCCGGGCTGCACCACCGTGTCGGTACCCGGCTACGGCGTCGGTGGCGGCGGCGGGCCGCTCGCCGGCTGCGAGGGCCGCTGCGTGCCGCCGGTCGCGGTCGACGCGTGCGACGTGTGGCACGTCCTGTTCACGTCGACCTGCCCGCGCTGACCCGGCGCGTGAACTCCGGTTGAACCTTCGACCGGACAACTCCACTCAACAGGGACACATCGGGCAGCCCGGCCCGGTGCTGCACCTGGGGGGGAGCACCCCCTCGTGGCGCCCAGCCCACGAAGGAGCCGTTCATGCGCCTGCTGCGTACCGTCCCGCTCGTCGCGCTCGCGAGCCTCGCGTTCGCCGCGCCGTCCGCCTCGGCCGACCCGGTCTGCACCGGCACCGCCGAGGACGCCAAGGTCTGCGTCGACCCGGCCGGCACGCCCGGTGCCGGGCTCGAGGGAACCCTGTTCTCGCGCTGTGTCTTCGTCCCGGGCGTGCCGGAGTGCCAGACCGTCGCCGTGCCCGGCGTGCGGATCACGTCCGGCGACGTGCCGCTCGTGACCTGCGAGGGCCCGCAGTGCCCGACCAGCGTGCCCGACCCCGGCGTCGGCGACCTGCCCGGCGGCGGCGGCTGCGGCAACCCGACGCAGCGCGGCGCGGTGATCCCGCGCATCGTCATCTGCATCGCGACCGGCGGGGTCTGACCGAACGACGCGGCGCCGGTCGGCCAGGGGGTCGGCCCAGTGGCCACTTGGCCGTACCGGCGCCGCGTGCGGCTGCGTAGCGTCGCGGCTCCCGACCACGGAGGACTCCGATGCGCCGCACGCTGCCCGTCCTGCTCGCCCTGCTGTCGGTGCCGTTCGCGGCGCCGGCCGAGGCCGTCCCGCCGGTCGTCGTCACCGGCTACGGCACGGTCACGCCGTTCGTCATGCCGCCGTTGCTCATCGACCCGGTGTCGCTGTCCTTCACCGGCACCGCGACGGGGGTGGGCGGCACGTTCGCGTGCTCGTTCCTCGGCTCGGGGTGGAACGTCCCGCCCACCGCCGCGACCGGCACGATCGGCCAGACGAACTGCGGCGCGGTCGACCTGACCGGCTGCGTGTTCGAGCTGACCCCGTCGCTGCTGACGATCGACTGCGCCGGGCCGCAGGGCGGCCAGCTCCTCGTGCAGTACTCGAACGTCAACCCGACGACGCGCTTCTCGGTGCCGTCCGGCGTCCTCCTCTAGCCCCCGAAGGAACCCCATGCGCCGCGCGCTGCCCGTCCTGCTCGCCCTGCTGTCGGTGCCGTTCGCGGCACCGGCCGAGGCCGTCCCGCCGGCCCTGGTCAGCGGCTCGGGCACGATCCTGCCCGGCCTCGTCGTGCCGTGCTGCGTCTACCCGGTCTGGATCACGTTCACCGGGACCGCGCAGGGGGTGACCGGCACGCACGGCTGCTCGTTCCAGGGGCAGGGCGTCAACCTGCCGACGGGCGGCGCCACGGGCACGGTCGCCTCGGCGAGCTGCGGCTCGTTCGCCCTCACCGGGTGCGCGTTCGAGCTCACGCCGCAGTCGCTCACGCTCGGCTGCACCGGGACAGCGGGCTACCTCGTCGTGCAGTACACGAACCTGAACCCGACCACGATTTTCACGGTGCCGTACGGTGTCCTCCTCTAGGGCCGCAACGCGAGCACGGCGCCGATCGTGTCGGCGTCGGCCGCGCGCTTGTCCTCCCGGTAGCGCAGCACCCGCGCGAACCGCAACGCCACGCCGCCCGGGTAGCGCGGCGACTGCTGCACCCCGTCGAACGCGATCTCCACGACCAGCTCCGGCCGCACGAACACCTGCCACTCGTTGCGCGCGGTCTCCAGTGCGAGCAGGCGTTCGGTCTGCCACGCGAGCAGCTCGTCGGTGAGCCCCTTGAACGTCTTGCCGAGCATCACGAACCCGCCCGACTCAGGGTCGCGGGCGCCGAGGTGGAGGTTCGACAGCCAGCCGCGGCGGCGGCCGTGGCCCCACTCGGCGGCGAGCACGACGAGGTCGAGCGTGTGCCGCGGCTTCACCTTGAGCCACGCGGCGCCGCGGCGGCCCGCCTCGTACGCCGCGTCCAGCGACTTCGCGACGACGCCCTCGTGCCCGCGCGCCACGGCGTCGTCGAAGAACGCCGCCGCCTCGCCGGGGTCGCCGGTGACGGCGCGCGGGACGGCGTTCGCGCCGGCGAGCGCCGCCAGCGCGGCCCAGCGCTCGGCGCCCGGCGCGCCGAGCAGGTCGGTGCCGTCGACGTGCAGCAGGTCGAACCAGAACGGCGTCAGCGGCACGTCCCCCCGCGCGCCGCGCGTCGCGACCCGCGAGCCGGTGACCTGGAACGGCCGCGGCCGCCCGTCGCCGTCCAAGGCGATCGCCTCGCCGTCGAGCACGAACGACTCCGCGTCGAGCGCCAGCGCCGCGCCGACCAGCTCGGGCACCCGCGCGGTCACGTCGTCGAGCGTCCGCGTGAACACGCCGACCTCGCCGCCGGCGCGGTGCACCTGGACGCGGATGCCGTCGAGCTTCCACTCCCAGGCCGCCTCGCCGAGGCGTTCGAGCGCGTCGGCGACGTCGGTCGTGGGGGAGGCGAGCATCGGCTGCACCGGGCGGCCGACCTCCAGCCGGAACGCCGCCAGCGCGGCCGGGCCCGAGCGCCACAACGCCTCCGCCACCGGCGCCAGCGCGCCGCGCAGCATGACCGCGCGGCGCACGTCGGCGGCCGGCGCGCCCGCGGCCTTGGCGACCGCGTCGGTGACGAGGGACTCCAGCGCACCCTGCCGCAGCTCGCCGCCGACCAGGCCGGTGAGCAGGCGCTGCTCGGCCGCCGTCGCGCGCCCGAACAGCTCGGCGAGCAGCCGCCGCCGCTCGGCCGTGGACCCGGTGCCCGCGCAGGCGGCGATGCGGTCGAACGCCGCGTCCACCTCGCGCACGGTCAGCGCCGGCTCGTCGGCCGGGGCGGGCATGCCGGCGAGCGAGCGGTACGCCACGCCGGTGCGCCGCTGGGTCAGCTCGCCGGACAGGTACGCCGTCACGACCGCGATGTCGTCCGGGCCGGCCGCGGCGAGGCGGTCCGCGAGCAGCGCGACCTTGGCCGAGCGCGCGCTCGTCGCCGCGACGTCGGCGGACGTGCGGGCGACCTCGGCGAGCAGCACGCCGCCATTCTCGTAGGGTCCGGTCATGGCGCTGGTGCGGCGGATCGGGCAGGCGTGTCTCGCGACGGTGTTCGTCAGCGGGGGAGCGGACGCGCTCTGCGACCCGGGACCGCGCGCGGCGAAGGCGCGGCGGGTCGCCGACACGCTCGGCGTGGACGCGGCGCTGCTGGTCCGCGCGAACGCCGCCGCGATGGTCGCCGGCGGCCTCGCGCTCGCCACCGACCGGCTGCCGCGCACCGCCGCGGCCGGCCTCGCCGCGAGCCTGCTGCCGACGACGGTGGCGGGGCACGCGTTCTGGGCGGAGCGGGACCCCGCGGCGCGGCGCAACCAGCGCGTGCACTTCGCGAAGAACGTCAGCCTGTTCGGCGCCTGCCTGCTCCTCGCCACGTCGAAGCGGTGATCGAGGACCCCGGCGACCCGCGGCTCGCGGACTACCGCGGGCTGCGCGACCCCGCGACGCGGGTGGCGTACGAGCGGGAGCACGGGGTGTTCGTGGTCGAGGGGACCCTCGCGATCGCCGCGCTGCTGGAGTCGGCGTACGAGGTGCGCTCGCTGCTCGTCACGCCGGCGATGCGCGCGCGGCTCCCGGCGGACGTCGCGGCGCCGGTGCACGTCGCGAGCCGGGAGGTGCTGGCGGCGGTGGCCGGGTTCGACGTGCACCGCGGCGCGCTCGCCGTCGCCGTCCGCCCGCCGGAGCGTTCGCCGGCCGAGGTGCTCCGCGACGCGCGCACGGTGCTCGCGCTGGAACGCCTCAACGACCACGAGAACGTCGGCGTGCTGTTCCGCGTCGCCCGCGCGCTCGGCGCCGACGCGGTGCTGCTCGACCCGGAGACCTGCGACCCGCTGTACCGGCGCGCGGTCCGCGTGTCGCTGGGCCACGTGCTGCACGTGCCGTTCGCGCGCGCGGACGACCTGCTCGGCGCCCTCGCGGCGTTCACGACGGTCGCGCTGACACCGGGCGCGGACACGCGCGTCGAGGACGTCGCGGTGCCGGAGCGGGTGGCGCTGCTGCTCGGCGCCGAGGGCCCGGGGCTACGGCCGGAGACGATCGCGCGCGCCGACGTGCGCGCGCGGATCGCCATGCGCGCCGGCGTGGACTCGCTGAACGTCGCGACCGCCGCGGCCGTCGCGCTGCACCGCTTCGCCCGCGTCTAGCGCGGCGCGCTCAGCGGACGCAGGGCGCGCCCCGGGTGATCTCGCACACCGCGTTGACGACGTCGCACGGCAGGCCGACGCAGGCGGACGCGGACGGGGCGGCGGCGAACGACGCGGCGGCGGCGAGCAGCGCGGCGGCGAGGGCGGTACGGCGCATGAGGGGCCTCCGGGGTGGCGAGCGCACGGGCGGCGCCAAGTGTGCTTCAGTCGCAGCGCTTGGACCAGACAAACCGCGCATATCCACCACCACAGGGGGTTCCCTCATGCACGGAGCACGGTCCGTACTCCTCGTCGCCACGCTCGCCGTCACCGCCCTCACGGTGCCGGCCCGCGCGGACGGCCCCGGCGTCGGCACGCCGTGGGTCGTCACCGTCGGCGACTCGTACATCTCCGGAGAGGCCGGCCGCTGGGCCGGCAACACGAACGACGGCGAGCAGTACCACGACGCGCTGGGCTCGACCGCGTACCTCGACAACGCCTCGCGCACCGCCGAGCAGATCTACCGCTGCCACCGCTCGTGGGCGGCGGAGACGTTCGTCGGCGACGGCGTCAACGGCGCCAACCTCGCCTGCTCGGGCGCGACGACGTCGACGTACACGAACGGCGACGGCTACTTCAAGCCGGGCCTCGACTTCTACCTCGACTCGTACGGCCAGCAGGGGCAGGCGCGGATGCTGCAGTCGTTCGCGACGACCCACAACGTGAAGCTCGTCGTCGTGTCGATCGGCGGCAACAACTTCAACTTCGGCTCGATCGTCAGCCAGTGCGTCCAGGACTTCCTCGGCTCGCCGTCCTGGTGGCCGGACTACTGCAAGGACGACAGCAGCGTCACCGCCAACTTCACGTCGTCGAACATCTCCGCGCAGACCACGAACATCAAGAACGCGCTGCTCAACGTCCGCCAGGCGATGACCAACGCCGGCTACTCCGCGAGCGCGTACACGATCCTCGTGCAGAACTACATGAGCCCGATCCCGCGCGGCAGCGGCTTCCGCTACTCGCAGTCCGGCTACACCCGCCAGTCCACCGGCGGCTGCGGCTTCTGGAACGCCGACGCCGACTGGGCCAACGACTACGCGCTGCCGACGATCAACAACGCGGTCGCCAACGCCGTCACGGCCAGCGGCATCACGAACGTCCGGACGCTGAACCTGTCCACGACGTTCAACGGCCGCCGGCTCTGCGAGAGCACGGTCGGCCTGCTCGAGGAGAAGGGCCTGTGGGACTGGCGTTCCGCGGGTGCGGTCGACAAGACCGAGTGGATCAACCAGATCCGCACGGTCACGACGTGCTGCGGCAACTACTACATCCAGGAGTCGCTGCACCCGAACTACTGGGGCCAGCTCGCGCTGCGCTCCTGCGTGCGGCTCGCGTACAACGGCGGCGCGCCGCGCGGCGGGTCCTGCCGGATCTACTCGACCGGACTGACGTCGCGCGGCGAGCCGTGGATGACGTTGGTCTAGCTCACTCCGCCGGGGTGGCGGCGTCCGGCCGGTACAGGCCGAACGCCGCGCCCTGCGGGTCGGCCAGCACCGCGAACCGGCCGTTGGGGATCGGTGACGGGGGCACCATCACCGTCGCGCCGAGCGCGGCCGCCTCGGCGACCGTCCTCTCGATGTCGGCCGGCTGGAAGTACGGCATCCAGTACGACGGCACCTCGGCCGGCATCTCGGCCGGCTTCGCCATCATCCCGGCGATGCTGCGGCCGCCCTGCTGGAACTCCGTGTAGGGCATCGAGCCCTCGGTCGCCGTCTGCTCGCCCCAGCCGAACACCTCGGCGTAGAAGCGCTTGGCGCCCTCGGTGTCGCTCGTCGTGAGCTCGACCCAGGTGAGCGCGTTCGGCTCGTCCTGCACCTGCGCGCCCAGGTGGTCCCCGGCCTGCCAGACCGAGAAGAACGCGCCGGCCGGGTCCTGGAACACCGCCATGCGGCCGGACGTGAAGACGTCCACCGGCCCCATCACGACCGTGCCGCCGGCCGAGGTGACGACCTCCGCGGTCTTGTCCACGTCCTCGGTGTCGAAGTACACCGACCACGCGGCCGGCTGGCCCGGCGCCTGCGTGGGGCCGTAGCCGCCGACGTAGCGGCCGCCGAGGCTGAACATGCCGTAGCCGCCGGCGTCCTCCATCGGCACGTCGTCGGCCGCCCAGCCGAACAGCGTGGCGTAGAACGTCCTGGTCGCCGCCACGTCCGTCGTGTTGATGTCGACCCAGCTCGGCTCACCCGGGGCGTATCCGGACTTCTCGGTCATCGGTCCTCCGTCGTTCTCGACACGGTGCTGACGTGGTGCAGACGTGGCGCGACCGTAACAGTCATCGGTTCCCTCGCTTCGCCCCTGAGGCGCGGGGTACCGTCAGCACGCGGCGCCGGCCCGACCCATGGCCCCCGGTCCCAACCTTGTCGCTGCGAGCGACACACCGCCGAGAGGCGACCTGGCGGGCCGGCGTCCGCGCCTGCCGTTCCCCGTCCCCTGGAGTGCTCGTTGCCCGACGCACCGCGCCCGCGGCGCCCCGTCGCGCTGCCGCCCGAGGTGGTCGCCCAGGTGGGCGACGCCAGCATCGGCGCGACGCCCGCGGCCGAGCTGCTCGAACGCCTCGAGTCCGCGTTGCGCCTGCTGCCCGCGGCCGAGCGCCGGGCCGTGCTGACCGCGCACGCGGCCGACGAGGGGGTCGCCGGTGTCGCGGCCGCCATGGACCTCTCCGACGAGGACGCGGCCGCGCTCACCAGCAGCGCGGTCCAGCTCCTGCGCGGCGCGCTCGCCGACCTCGACCCCGACCCGCCCGCGGAGTTCGGCTCGCTGCGCGCCCCCGACGCGATCCCGCCGCACCGGCCGGACTAACGCGGGCGCGACCCGGGTACGGTCGCGCCATGGCCGAACGACAGAGCTACCACGTGGTCCCCTACGTCAACGGCTGGGAGGTGCGCCTCGGCGGCGACACCGCCCAGCACGGCTCCCTCGGCGTGTGGGACCACAAGGACATGGCGATCGCCCGCGCCAAGGAACTGGCCAAGGAGGCCGAGCTCGGCCAGGTCGTCGTGCACGGCGAGGACGGGCGCATCCAGGAGGAGTTCACGTACGGCGAGGACCCGCGCGACGTACCCGGCTGACGGGGACGAGGGAGGGCCGCGCGCGGCGAGTCGCGACACGGCCAGGCCAGCGGGAACGCGCGGCCCGGCCCGCGTGTTGGGATCGTTGCCACGATCTCGCCCGGAGGTGCCGACGTGCTGTTCTCCCGTGCCAAGTCGACGATGGTCACGCCCGACGCGGCGCTGCCCGGACGCGACGAGCGGCCCTACGCCGTGCCGTCGAGCCACTACGTGCTCGGCAACCCGATCGAGGGGCCCTACCCGGCCGGGCTCGAGGTGGCGGTGTTCGGGCTCGGCTGCTTCTGGGGCGCGGAGCGGCGGTTCTGGCAGACGCCGGGCGTCTGGTCCACGGCGGCGGGCTACGCGGGCGGCTACACCCCGCACCCGACGTACGAGGAGGTCTGCTCCGGCGGGACCGGCCACACCGAGGTCGTGCAGGTCGTCTTCGACCCCGCGGTCGTGACGTACCGCGACCTGCTCAAGGTGTTCTGGGAGTCGCACGACCCGACGCAGGGGATGCGCCAGGGCAACGACACCGGCACGCAGTACCGCTCGGCCGTCTACGTCGCCTCCGCCGACCAGCGGGCCGCCGCCGAGGAGACGCGGGAGGCGTTCCAGGAACGGCTGCGCGCGGCCGGCTACGGCGCGATCACGACCGAGATCGCCGACGCCGGCCCCTTCTACTTCGCCGAGGACTACCACCAGCAGTACCTGGCCAAGGTGCCGAACGGCTACTGCGGGCTCGGCGGCACCGGCGTGAGCTGCCCGGTCGGCGTCGTCTAGACCAGCGCCAAGGGCCCGTCACCCCGAGCCTCGACACTTGTACCAGTGCGTGGAGAAGCTTGTCGTGCTCGTCCACGGCGTCGCGTTCTCGACTATCTCCATCGCATAGTCCGGTTGTCCCTGCTCGACGCCTTGAAGCAAGTCCGTGCTCTGCGTGTATCCCCCATATGTCGTGGTGGAGTAGCGCGTCAGCAGGGCATTGGTCCAGTTCCACGGCCCGGTCTTGATGTTCGGCTCGTCGGTCGCGGTGTGATTCTCGACGATCCATCCCGCCGAGTCCGGATCGTAATCCGCCCATAGGCCGCCGACCGTGGCGGTGTGATGCTGTCCGGTAGTGACGTCCTCCACGAAGAAGTTCACCCCGTGCGTCGACGTGTTCACGTAGACGCGTTCGTACATCGTGTCGCCCGGAGACGCATTCCACGCACTGACGATAGGGGGCGTACTCGGGTTGCCGGACCCAGGAGGGTTCACCCATTCGTAGAAGGCATAGGTGTAGTTGCCGATACCTTCGTACCGCCGCGTGATGGTGCCGGCCTGCAGAAGCCCGCTTGCTCCTAGTTCGGTCCCGATCCCCACCCATGCGCTGATGTGCCCGTCACCCGCGCAGTTGGCGGACGGCACTTCGGGAATGACGACGTTCGCTGTCACCGTCGTGTAGCTATTGAGGGTCGCGTTCCGTCCCGCGTAGTTGGAGCAGTCGTGGAACGACACCGTGCATTGGGTCTCGGCGCCGCCGCGCATACGAGGTCGTGCCAGCCCGTCGACGCAGAGTGTGTGGGTCGGCGCGCCCGCGGTGGACCTGAAGGCCCGCATCGCTTCGATCCAGGCGCCCTCGCTCTCATCCTGCGGGCGTGGCGGGAGGCCGTAGCGTTCCAGGACGTCGGTCGGTGCCGTCGTCAGGTCGAGACCCGGCGGAGGTTCCGGTGCCGTGACGATCACACCTGCCACGTCGTAGTCGAAGAATGCCCCGCCGTCCCCATCACGACGGGTACGGAATGGGGTCACCGCACGCCCTCCCGCCAGTCCGCATGGTGCGGCACTGGGTTCGGCCGTTGCGGCAACCGACCCTGTGCTCAGGGTGGCAAGCACTGCCAAGGCCGTCGCCATCAATATGGGCTTAGGGGAAGGTCGCATCCCGCCTCCTCGGTGTCCACGCCAGGGTTACACCAGCGGGGCGGGGCGCGGAATCTTTTCCGAGAATTGCTGCGGGAAGATCAGATCGTGATCCGAGTGATGATCTAGCGGATGGACGTGTCGGCTTCCAGCGCTTCGATAAGCATCCCCGCGACATCGGCCTCCGGATACTCGGTGCGCCAACTGCCGTTGCCGACGTCGTAGCAACCGTCCGGGCTGACGAGCACGACCTCGCGGTGACCATCGGGGAACGTGGCAATGGTGGCGAGCTCGCGCATCGATCGTCGCATGCACCCGAAGCCGGTACGTGCGGCGCGGGACTCCATTCCCTGCAGTGCGGCCACGATCCGCGCCCCGGCGGAGTCGCCCGTCGAGAGCGTGACGGAGCGGGCCGGCTGGTCGTGCCGCGGATAGTCACAGACGAGCAGCTCGGTGGCGCCTGGGGACAACATTACGTCAGTGGGACCTGGTCGCCCGCCAGTGACCCGTGCCCACGTTCGCGGCGGGTCGAGGACGGGGCAGGCGACCGCATCCGCCGGGCGCACGTCGTCCGCGCCGCGCGAGAGCGCGGCGACACCGGCCGCGCCGGCCACGACCGCGGCGCACGCGGCCGCCGCCGTGGCGCCGTACGCCCACCGCGCGCGGCGGTCGGCGGCCCGGCGCAGCGCGGCCGGGTCGAGGTCGCGCACCGGGGGAGCGGCCGAGTCGCGCAGCAGGTGCCTGGCCAGGTCCTCGTCGTTCACGGTCGTTCCTCTCCCGCGGCGACCGCGTCGCCGTCGTACGCCTCCCGCAGCCGCGCCAGCCCGCGCGCCGCCTGCGACTTGACGTTGCCCACGGAGCAGCCGAGCGCGGCCGCCGTGTCGTGCTCGGAGAGGTCGAGCCAGTACCGCAGCACCAGCACCGCGCGCTGGCCGCGCGGCACCGCCTGCAGCGCGCGGGTCAGCGCGTCGCGCGTCACCACCGACGCCTCGGGTCCCTCGACGAACGCCTCGCGCTCGGCGACGAGCCGCGGCACCAGCCGACGGCGCGTGCGCAGGAACTCGTTGACCAGCACGCGGTTGACGTAGCGGTCCGGCTCGTCGGCCGCGCGGACGCGGCCCCAGTGCCGCCACGTCTTCATCAGCGCCGCCTGCGCGACGTCCTCGGCGCGGTCGTGGTCGCCGGTCAGGAACCACGCGGCACGGACGAGCGCCGGCCACCGCGTGGCGGCGTACCGGTCGAACTCCCGTGCTGCGTCCACTGCCTCACCCTCCACCCCTACGACAGCGCCGGGGGCGGCGGAGGTTGCACGGTCAGCCGCGGGCGACGGCCTCGGCGAGCAGCGCGCCCACCGCGACGGGCGCGTAGACGGCCCGCCGGGTGCCGTTGGAGACCCAGCGGCAGCCCTCCGGCTCGACCGCGACGACGACGGTGCGCCCGTCCGCGAGCGAGACGACGACGTTGTAGGTCTCCAGCGTGCCGCGCGTGCACTCGTACGACGTGCCGTCCCACTGGGGGAGCGCGTTGAGCCGCGCCACGATGCGGCCGCCCAGGTCGTCCATCGTCACGGTCGCCTCGGCGCCCAGGTGCCGGTCCGGCCAGTCGTAGCGGCAGACCCGCAACGCCACCGGGCGGCTCGGCACCATCGTGTCGGCGGGTCCGGGCGTCGCGGTGCCCGGCCGCCAGGCCGTCGCGGCGGGCAGCGGTACGTCCGGGCACGGCGCGGCGGCGGTCGGCACGACCGCGGTGCGGTCGCGGCGGAGCAGCGACACCCCCGCGACGCCGCTCCCCGCGACCACCACCGCGGCCGCCGTGGCGACGGCGGTGAGCCGTCGCCGCTGCCGGCCCGCCTCGCGGCGTACGCCGTCGAGGTCGAACGCGGACACCGGTGCGGCGTCGAACGCCGCGTGCAACGCGCCGCGCAGGGCGGCGTCGTCGCGGTCGCGTCCCCCGTCCATCATGTCTCCCCCCTGGCGGCGTCGACCGACACCCCGTGCAGCTCCCGGAGCCGCGCCAGGCCACGTGCGGCCTGCGACTTCACGGTGCCGACGGAGCAGCGCATCATCGCCGCCGTCTCCTGCTCGGAGAGGTCGAGGTAGTACCGCAGCGTCACGGCGAGCCGCTGCCGGGGCGGCAGCTCGCGCAACGCCCGTACGAGCGTGTCGCGCAGCACGACCGCGTGCTCGGGTCCCTCGGCCGGCGGGTGCCAGTCGGCGCCGACCTGCTCGGAGCGGCGCCACCGGAGCCGCGACCGCCGGAACTCGTTGACGAGCATGCGTCGTACGTACGCGTCGGGCTCGTCGGCCTCGGCGACGCGTCGCCAATGCCGCCAGGCACGCGCGAGCGTCGCCTGGACGAGGTCCTCGGCCTCGTGGCGGTCACCGGTCAGTAACCACGCCGCACGGACGAGCGCCGGCCACCGGGCGGCGGCGTAGCGTTCGAACGCGGGCGTGGTCACTGGCCGTCCCCCGAACGGTGACCCCCGCACCCCGCCTGACCCGGGGTGCGGCGCCGGAGGTTGCACGCGCGGCGAAGAATTTTTCTCAGGTCCCTCGGCAGGCGTACCACGACGTGGGAAAGGCCGTCGTGCTGCTCCACGCGCCGGGCGCCTCGATGATCTCGTTGTCGTTCGCCGGCCACGACCCCTTCTCGACCCCCACGAGCACCTCGGTGTTCTGCGTCGACCCGCCGTACGTCGTCGTCGAGTACCGGGTCACGAGGGCGTTGGTCCAGTTCCAGGGGCTGGTCTTGATGTTCGACTCCTCCACCAGCGTGTGGTTCTCCACGATCCAGCCCGCGGAGTCCCCGTCGTAGTACCCGTAGATGCCGCCGACGGTGGAGGTCAGGTGCTGTCCTGTCGTCACGTCCTCCACGTAGAAGTTCACGCCGCGGCTGCTGGTGTTGACGGAGACGCGCTCGTACATCTGGTGGCCGGGCGCGGCATTCCACGCGCTGAGGATCGGTGACGTGCCCGCACCGTAGCTGTTGACCCACTCGTAGAACGCGTACGTGTTGATGGCGACGCCGGGGAACAGCCGGCTGACGGTGCCCGCCTGCAGCACGCCCGACGCGCCGGCCTCGGTGCCGATGCCGACCCACGTGCTGGTGTGGCCCTCGGAGGCGCAGTTGCCGGACAGCGGCATCGACGGCACCGTCACGTTCGCCGCGACGCCGGTGTACCCGCCGAGCCGGGCGGACCGCCCCGCCCAGTTGGTGCAGTTCTGCGGCGCCTCGCTGCACTGCGTCTCCGACGCCGAACGGCGGGTGCGGCCGGTGCCGTTGCCGACGCAGAGCGCGTGGTCGGGGTCGTTCGCGGTGGAGCGGTACGCGCGCATCGCCGCCGTCCACTCGGCCAGCCCCTCGCCGTCGGGGCGCGGCGGCAGGCCGTAGCGCTCCAGCGTCTCGGCGGGCGCGGTGGTGAGGTCGAGCCCCGGCGGTGCCTCCGCGGACGTGATCGTGGCGCCGTCCATGACGTACTCGAAGAACGCCCCGCCCGCCGCGTCGCGGCGTACCCGCGCGGGCGCCACGGCGCGGCCGAGGCCGCCCGCGCAGGACACGGGTGGCTCGGCGGACGCGGGGTGCGCGCCGAGCGGCAGGAGCAGCCCGAGCGCGAGCGCGGCGAAACGACGGGTGGCGATCACGATTCCCCCTACGGAGATTCCTTCCGTAGGGACCCTCGCTCAATTTCCGCACGAAGTCCGCGTTTTCCGCGAATTCATTGCGAACGTCCCGGCGGCGGCCCTGGCAGAGTGGCGCCGTGCCCTCGAACGCCGCCGCGCGCGTCGCCCTCGCCGCGTGCGCCGTCGCCGCGCTGGTCCGCGTCCCCGGCGCGGTGCGCGACGCCCGCGCGGAGAGCCGGCGCCCGGACGGCGTCGCCGGCGCGATCCCGACGCTGCGCGGCCTGCCGGAGGGCCTGACCGAGCTGCTCACCCGCGTCCGCGCGACGGTGCCGGCGCACGAGCCGGTACGGCTGGTCGTCAACGGCACCACGTGCGTCGCGCTGCCGCTGAACGCCGGCGCGGGCGCGACGTTCTGGATCCAGTACCACCTGCTGCCCCGCCCGCTGACCTGCGGCGACGCGGCGTGGGTGCTCTACGTCGGCGGCACACCCGCGCCGCCGGACGGCGCCGAGGTGGTCGTGGTCCGGCCCACCCTCGTCCTGGCGCGGGTGCGCTGATGCGCGCCCTGCTCGGCGCCCTGCTGGTGCTCGCCGCGGGCCACGGGGTCGTGCGGGTCGCGGCGCCCCGGCGGGCGTTCGGCGTGGTGGGCGGCGCGGCGTTCGGCTGGCTCGCCGGCACGGCCGCGCTCGGCCTGCTCACGACGCTGCTCGCCACGCTCGGCCTGCCGTCCGGCCCGGGCGTGCTCCTCGTGCCGCTGCTCGCCCTCGCCGCCGTCGGCGCCGCCCGCACCCGCCCGGCCCTGCGGGTGCCGTCGCCGGCCGGCGCGGGCGTCGCCGTGGTCGGCACCTGGCTGCTCGCCACCGCCGCCCACGGCCGGGTGCTGCTGAACGACGAGTACGCGATCTGGGGCCTGCGCGGCCGGGCGCTGCGGCTCGCCGGCGGGCTGGACGAGCGGCTGTTCGCGAACGCCGCCGCGCTCTACCAGCACCTCGACTACCCGCTGCTCGTCCCGGCCACGATCGCCTGGTCCGACGGCGTCGCGGGGCGCACCGCGGACGGCGCGGCGCACGCGTACGTCGCGGCGTTCGCGGTCGCCCTGCTCGGCGTCGTCGCGTGGGCGGGGGAGGAGCTGGCCGGCCGGGCCGCGGCGCTCGTCGCGGTGCTGCTGGTCGTCACGGTCGACAAGTTCTCGGTCAACGCGCTGCGGCTGCTCGCCGACCTGCCGGTGGCGGCGTTCGCGCTCGCGACGGTCGTGCTGCTGCTCGCCTGGCTGCGCGACGGCGACGCGGGCGCGCTGCGGCTGTCCGCGGTCATGGCGGCGGGCGCCTGGGCCACCAAGAACGAGGGCGGCCTCTACGTCCTCGCCGCCGTCGTGGCGACGGCCGTGGCCGCCCGCGTGGCGCGCCGCCGCGTCCTCGCCCCGCTCGCGGTCGGCGCGGTCGCGCTCGCCGCGAACCTGCCGTGGGCGGTCTGGACGCGCGCGCACGGCATCACGAACGACGTCGTCAACGCCGGCACCCACGTCGGCCCCGGCCGGGCCGGCACCGTCGCCCGCGGGCTGGTCACCGCCTGGCCCGGCACGGTGGCGGTCACGCTGCTCGCGGCGGTCGCGGCGTACGTCGCGGTACGCCGCGGGCACGCCGCGCGCGCGGTCGCCGCGCTCGGCGCGCTGGCGCTCACGACCGGCGGCATCGCGGCGACGTACCTCGTCACGCCGTACGACATCGACTGGCACCTGCGCTCGTCCGCCGACCGGGTGCTGCTGTACCCGGCGCTGCTGGCCGCGTTCGCGGTGCCGGTCCTGCTCGGCGGAGCCGGTACGATGCCCGGCGGCTCGGACGAGCCCGGGACCAGGGAGGGTGATGGCCGAGAACGGTCGCGTCGTCGTGACGGGCGGCGCCGGTTTCCTGGGGTCCCACTTCTGCGAACGCCTCCTCGATGAGGGTCACGAAGTCGTCTGCATGGACAACTTCGTCACCGGCAACCCGGAGAACGTCGCGCACCTGATCGAGAACCCGCGGTTCCGGATGATCCGGTGCGACGTGACGGAGTTCATCCACGTCACCGGCCCGGTGACCGCGGTCGCGCACCTCGCGTCGCCGGCCAGCCCGGTGGACTACCTCCAGCTCCCGATCGAGACGCTCAAGGTCGGCAGCATCGGCACCCTGCACGCGCTCGGGCTCGCCAAGGCGAAGGGCGCGCGGTTCCTGCTCGCGTCCACGTCCGAGGTCTACGGCGACCCGCAGGTGCACCCGCAGCCCGAGTCGTACTGGGGGCACGTCAACCCGGTCGGCCCGCGCGGCGTGTACGACGAGGCGAAGCGGTTCGGCGAGGCGATGACCGTCGCGTACCGCACCACGCACGGCGTGGACACCGCGATCGTGCGCATCTTCAACACGTTCGGCGAGCGGATGCGCCCGAACGACGGCCGGGCCATCCCGACGTTCGTGAAGCAGGCGCTGCGCGGCGACCCGGTGACCGTCGCGGGCGACGGCTCGCAGACGCGTTCGGTGTCGTACGTCTCCGACACGATCGACGGCCTCTTCCGGCTGCTCATGTCGGACCACCCCGGCCCGGTGAACATCGGCAACCCCGGCGAGATGTCGGTGCTGGACCTGGCGCGGCGCGTGATCGAGCTGTGCGACAGCCGTTCGGAGATCGTGTTCGTGGACCGGCCGGTCGACGACCCCAGCATCCGCCAGCCGGACGTCGCGCTCGCCCGCGAGGTGCTCGGCTGGGCGCCGTCGGTCGACGTGAACGACGGGCTGAAGCGGACCATCGAGTGGTTCCGCGCCCACCCTGAGGTCTACGCGTGAGGCTCTCGGTGCTGATGCCCGTCTACAACGAGCGGGCCACCATCGCGACGGCCGTGAAGCGGGTCCTCGACGTCGAGTACCCGTGCGACGTCGAGCTGGTGCTCGTGGACGACGGCAGCACCGACGGCACCCGCGAGGTGCTCGACGGCATCGACCACCCGCTGCTCACCCGGGTCGACCACGACCGCAACCGCGGCAAGGGCGCGGCGATCCGCACCGCCGCGGCGCGCGCCACCGGCGACTACATGATCATCTGCGACGCCGACCTGGAGTACGCGCCGGAGGAGATCCCTCGGCTCCTCCAGCCCGTCATCGACGGGCGCGCGCAGGTGGTCTACGGCACCCGGTCGTTCGGCAGCCACACCGCGTACTCGTTCTGGTACGTCGTCGGCAACAAGGCGGTGACGTTCTGGGCCAACCTGCTGTTCAACTCGTGGATCTCCGACCTGGAGACCGGCTTCAAGCTGATGCCGCTCGAGCTCTACCGCGGCCTCGACGTGCGGGCGGCCGGCTTCGGCATGGAGGCCGAGGTGACCGGCAAGCTGCTGCGCGCCGGGCGGCGCCCGTACGAGGTGCCGATCAGCTACCAGGCGCGCAGCCGCGAGGAGGGCAAGAAGCTCACCTGGCGCGACGGCGTCGAGGCGCTCTGGATCCTGTTCCGCCTCCGCGCGACCGGCTGACCGCCGCCGCCCCTGCGGCGCCCCGCCCCCGCCCCACCTCCGCTGTGAGCGTTTCCTGAAGCGAACCTGCGTCGCGTCGACTTCGCTGCAGGAAACGCTCACCCGCGGCGGGGGCGGGGGCGGGGCGGGCGGGCGGTGGACGGGGGCGCTAGCGGTAGGTGACGGCGGACTCCGGGCCCATGATCATGCGGGGTTTCTTCGCCGGGTCCAGCCAGCGCAGCACCGGCACGATCTGCGCCGCGGTCAGCGAGACGCAGCCCGCGGTCGCCGACCCGGTCGTCACGTGCAGGAAGATCGCCGACCCCTGCCCGGGGTAGCGGTGCGGGTTGTAGCCGATGACGCCGGCGTACGCGTACGGCGTCGGCTGGTACAGCGACTCGGCGGAGCGCCACCGCCCGTTGGCCGGCAGCCGCATCGGCAGGTTGTAGTACGCGCTGTTCGAGTCGTCGACCCACACGTCGTAGCGGTCCACGACCTTCCACCGGAACCTCGTGTACGGCAGCCCGCGGGTGCCGAACAGGCCGGTCATGTAGTACGAGCCGACCGGCGACTGGCCGTCGCCCTCGCGCTTCGGCGAGCCGAAGCCGTTGCGCCCGACCCGCGCCGTCCACGGGCCGTAGACGGAGCGCCAGCGGCCGTCGGCGAGGCGTTCCCAGGCCTGGAACGTCGCGTACGACGACGTCCACGAACGGTTCGTCACGGTGATGACCTGCTGCGCGTCGTAGACGCCGCGCACGCGGTAGATCATCGGCAACGCCGCCCCGGCCGGCGCGGCGCCAACGACGGCCAGGGGGATCGCGCAGACCAGCGCGGCGACCGCGCGCAGGAGGCGGCGGCGGGTCACCTGACCGGTCACGACGACACCATCGCGAGGAGCTGGGCGGCGTTGCGCTGGGCGTAGTCGCGGTGGCAGTTGTTCATCAGCACGTGCGTCTCCTTCGCCTGCGCCGCCAGCTCCTCCAGCCGCGGCGCCCACTGCCGCAGCTCCTGCTCGGAGTACAGGTACGCGAACCGCCGCTGCACCGACCCCGACTCCCACTCCTTGTCGTTGTGCCCGTGGAAGCGCACGACCGCGAGGTCGCCGGACGTCGCGGCGACGACCGGCGGGATCGACGACACGAACCCCTGCGGCATGTCCACGCACACGTACGGGATGCCGTAGGAGGCGAGGAAGTCGAGCGTCTCCCGCTGGTTCTCCTCGGTCATCCAGGTGCGGTTCCTGAACTCCACGCAGATCGGCACCGGCGCGCAGCGCGCCTTGCAGTCCAGGACGTACTGCTTGTTCTTCTTCCCGATCGGGAACCACTGCGGGAACTGGAACAGCAGCGACCCCAGCTTCCCGGCGTCGGCGAGCGGGTTCAGCGCGGCGAGGAAGCGCTCCCAGACCTGGTCCACGACGTCGGCGTCGAAGTCCTTGAGGTAGACGTTCTTCTTGGTGTCCGGGCGCAGGTCCTTGTAGAGCGCGCCGGGCTTCGTCGGGTGCTGGGTGAGCAGCGAGAACGCCTTGACGTTGAACGTGAAGTCGTCCGGCGTGCGCTCGGCCCACAGCTTCGCGGTGTCCTCGGACGGCGGCGCGTAGTACGTCGCGTCGACCTCGACCAGCGGGAAGCGGGAGGCGTAGAAGCGCAGGCGCTCGTCCGGGTTGTTCGCCTCGGGCGGGTACCAGCCCGACGCGAGCAGCGACTTGTCGGTCCACGAGGCGGTGCCGACGAGGATGCGGCCCATGCGCCGATCTTGCCCCACGGTGAGCAGGAGAACGCGTCACCGGACGCGAAAGCCGTCGTTGAGCCAGCCACACGGTCCCACCCAGTCGGAGGAACCCATGCGCGTCCGTACCGCGGCGCCGCTCGCCGTCGCCGCCGTCGTCCTCGCGGGCGCCGCCGTCGACGCCGGCGCGGCCCCGAAGCCGAAGCCGATCACGAAGTCGTACCAGGTGACGGGCATCCCGCACCCGAACCCGCCGTCCGGTCCCTCCTGCTCCTCCGCGCCCGAGGGCGTCAGCGAGCACCGCGAGACCATCGACGTGAAGGGCCCCGGCAAGCTCGTCGTCGAGGTCACCGGCTTCACCGGCGACTGGGACATCGGCCTGTTCGGCAAGGGCGACGTCAACCTCGCCCAGGGCGGTGGCGCCGACTCCCCGAACACGGAGACCGCGCCCAAGGAGACCCTCACCTACAAGTCCAAGAAGGCGCAGACGCTCTTCCTCGACGTCTGCAACTTCGTCGGCTCGCCGCAGGCGAACGTCAAGTACACCTACACGTACTCCTGAGCGGTCCGCTCCTGAGCACCCCGTTCCTGAACACCCCGCTGGTCTCGGCGGCGGACCTCGCCGCCGAGCTGGAGTCGGCCGCACCGCCCGTCCTGCTGGACGTGCGGTGGCGGCTGACCGGGCCGCCCGCCGCCGAGTCGTACGCGGCGGGGCACCTTCCCGGCGCCGTGTTCGTCGACCTCGACCGCGACCTCGCCTCGCCACCCGGTGAGGGAGGCCGGCACCCGCTGCCCACCGCGGCGGCGTTCGAGGCGGCGATGCGGCGCCTCGGTGTGTCCGGGGACTCCCGCGTCGTCGCGTACGACGACGCCGACGCCTCCACCGCCGCGCGCGCGTGGTGGCTGCTGCGCTGGTTCGGCCACCACGACGTCCGCGTCCTCGACGGCGGCTACCGCGCCTGGACCGGGCTCGGCCTCCCCGTCTCGACCGCGCCCGTCACGCCCGCGCCCGGCGACTTCGTGGCGCGGCCCGGCGGGATGCCGTTGCTCTCGCCGTCCGACGCCGCGCGGGTCGCGGCCGAGGGCGTGCTGCTGGACGCCCGCGCGCCGGAGCGCTACCGCGGCGAGACCGAGCCGGTCGACCCGGTCGCCGGCCACATCCCCGGCGCGGTCAACGCCCCCACCTCCGGCAACGTCTCGCCGGCCGGCACGCTGCTGCCGGCCGAGACGTTGCGCGAACGCTTCGCCGCGCTCGGCGCCGACGGCTCGCGCCGGGTCGGCGCGTACTGCGGCTCCGGCGTCACCGCGTCGCAGGTGGTGCTCGCGCTGGAGGTGGCCGGGGTGCCGGCCGCGCTCTACGCCGGGTCGTGGAGCGACTGGATCCGCCGCGGCCTGCCGGTGGAGACCGGCTAGACCTCGAGGAACCCGCGCCCGACCAGGTGCCGCACCGCGGCGAGCGCGCCGCCGGTCAGCGCCTCGCGGTCGACCTCGTACGCCGTCGCCAGCACGTCGAGCAGGTCGCGCAGCCGCCGCGTGCCGTCGCACGCGCCGACCAGCGCCACGCCGACCGGGTCGAGCTCGGCCCGCCACCGCAGCCCGTGCGACTGCTGGAGCGCCTGCGCCGCGACCTCCCAGCCCTCCGCGCCGGCGAACGCCACCTGCTCCAGCGTCACGCCGCCGGCCACCCGCGGCGCCGCGTCGAGCAGGTCCGTGCCGCGCAGCGTCTCGGCGCGGGCGAGCCAGGCGGCGAGGTGCGGGCCGAGCGGCTGGACGACCGGCTGCGGCGCGTCCTCGACCGTCACGCTCGCGGCGCCGCCGGTGCGGCGCAGCGTCACGATGCCGAAGCCGACCGCCGCGACGGTCTCCCGCTCGAACCACGCCAGCCACTCCTCGGCCGTCGCGCGCCGCTCGTCGCCGGCGTCGCGCTGCCAGAGGGCGACGTACTCCGCCGGGTCCTGCGTCTCGCGTTGCAGCACCAGGGCGTCGACCCCGGCCGGCACCCAGGACGCCACCCGCTCGCGCCAGTCCGCGCCGTCGACGTGCAGCCAGTTCGCGAGCAGCGTCGCGGTGCCGCCGTCCGCGAGGACCCCGGGGACGCCGCGGACGAGGCGTTCGCTGATCGCGTCGCCGGCCACCCCGCTGTCCCGGTACGCCCAGTCGTCGCGCGCGGGGCCGACGACGAACGGCGGGTTCGCCACGACGAGGTCGTAGCGGCGGCGCTCGACCGGCGCTAGCAGGTCGCCGTCGAGCAGCTCCCACGTGACGCCGTTGAGCAACGCCGTCATGCGGGCCAGCGCGAGCGCGCGCGGGTTGCGGTCCGTCGCGGTGACCGCGCCGGCGTGGGTGGACAGGTGCAGCGCCTGGATGCCGCAGCCGGTGCCGACGTCGAGGGCGGTCGCGACCGGCTCGCGGACGGTGGCCTGCGCGAGCGTCAGCGACGCGCCGCCGATGCCGAGGACGTGGTCCGGGCGCAACGGCGGCGGGCGGACGTCGGTGCCGAGGTCGGAGACGACCCACCAGTGCGCGTCGTCGGCGGCGTACGGGCGCACGTCGAGCACCGCGCGCACGCGGTCGCCGGTGCGTTCGAGGAACGCCTCCGGCAGGCCCGCGCCGTCCGGCTCCGTCGTGCCGAGCAGGAACAGCCGGACGAGCGTCTCCAGCGGCGAGCCGCCGCGCGTCGCCCGCAGCGCCGGCACGTGGTCGCCGCGGTTGAGCGCCGCGTGCGCCTGGCTCCCGAGCAGTGCGAGCACCGCGTCGGCCGTGTAGCCGTGGGCCGCGAGCACGTCGCGCAGGCGCCGTACGTCGTCGCCGGTCGGGAGCACGTACCCGATCCTGCCGCACGCCCGGCGGGGCTAGGTTCGGCGGCATGCGCGGCACGGTCCACGGCACGCTGTGCCACCCCGGCGGCGTGCCGGGCGTCACCTGGCACCTCGGCGTGCCCGGCTGGACCGTGCGCGACGCGTCGGCGGGGGAGCGCGCGGCGGCGGCGGGCTGGTGCGACCTGACGTTCGCGGGCGACGGCGAGGACGTGCTGCTGGCCGGCACCGTCGAGCCGGAGCGGTTCGACGACCTCGCCGCGCTGCTGCGGCGCAGCGGCGCCGCCCTGGCGCTCGTGCTGCGCGACGACGCGGGCGGCGTCCTCGCCGAGCTGTCGCTGACCGCGGACGACCGGGCGGCGGAGGAGGCCGCGCTGCGCGCGCGGTTCGAGCGAGACGTCGCCGCGCTCGCCGGGCTGCGCGTCCTCGACGTGACGTACTGGGACGTCGCCTACGACGACTCGCCCGAGCCGGACTGGGACCACGGCGACTGGCACCACGCGGTCCTCGGGGTGGAGCTGGCCACCGACGGCGGCGTCGTGTCGGTCACCTGGACCGACACGTTCCACCCGTACGGCGTCGAGACGTCGCGCGCGCCGCTGGGGCTGGTGCCCGACGGCGTCCGCGCCTACCCGGCGGGCGAGCACGACCTGTGGCGCGCCCGGCGCGGCCCGGTGCTCGGCGCCGCGACGCACTGGGAACGCCTCGACGTCGGCCCCGCGCGCACCTCGGACGGCACCGTGGTCATGCCCGCGACGACCCGCCACGCGCCGTTCGCGATCCGCCTCGACTTCGACGCCGGCCCGGTGTGGTTCGTCGCCGCGATGCCGGAGCCGTCCGGTCAGCCGTTCCTCGGCGGCGACGAGGTGATGGTGGTGTTCGGCGCGGAACGGATGCGGGCGATCGGCTTCCCGGACGGGACGTTCCTGACCCGGAGGCCCTAGGTTTCTCCCATGCCGAAGAAGACGCTGCGCCTGTCGCAGGACACCGACGCCGACGCGCTGCTCACCCGCGACCCGCTCGCGCTGCTCGTCGGCATGGTGCTCGACCAGCAGATCCCGCTGGAGAAGGCGTTCTCGTCGCCGTACGTCCTCACCCAGCGGCTCGGGCACGACCTCGACGCGCGGGAGATCGCCCAGTACGACCCCGAACGCCTCGCCGAGCTGTTCGCGACGCCGCCGGCGCTGCACCGCTTCCCCGGCTCGATGGCCGGCCGCGTGCAGGAGCTCTGCCGCGCGCTGGTCGCCGGCTACGACGGCGACGCGGCCGCGGTGTGGAACGGCGCCAGGACCGGCGACGAGCTGCTCGAGCGGGTGAAGGCGCTGCCCGGCTTCGGCGAGCAGAAGGCGCGCATCTTCGTCGCGCTGCTCGGCAAGCAGCTCGGCGTGCGCCCGCGCGGCTGGCGCGAGGCGTGCGCGCCGTACGGCGAGGACGGCAGCCGGATGTCGGTCGCCGACATCACGGACGGCGCGTCGCTCGGCGCGGTGCGCGAGTACAAGAAGCAGATGAAGGCGGCCGCGAAGGCGTCGTCGTAGTGGTCATCCCGATCCACGACGTCAACCCGGTCCGCCGGGTGCCGGTCGTCACCTACGCGCTGATCGTCCTCAACGTCGTCGTCTTCATGATGCAGCCCATCGCCCGCTCGTCGGTGTCCGGCGACGTGGACGAGGCGCAGGCCTGCCGGCAGGAGGCGTTCTACCGGCACTGGGGCGCGATCCCGAAGGAGCTGCTCTCCAACGACGCCCTCGACGAGACCGTCGGCGGGCCGGGGCCCGAGCCGGAGACCTGCCTCGTCGTGCGGCCGGACTACGACAAGTCGCCGCTGCTGTCGACCGTGACGGCGATGTTCCTGCACGGCGGCTGGCTGCACCTGCTCGGCAACATGCTGTTCCTGTTCGTGTTCGGCAACAACGTCGAGGACCGGCTCGGCCGGCTGCGCTTCCTGCTCGCGTACCTCGCGTGGGGGATCGTCGCGACCTACGTCTTCGCGCTCCCGAACGCCGGCTCCGAGTCGGTCGTGATCGGCGCGTCCGGCGCGATCGCCGGGGTCCTCGGCGCGTACCTCGTGATGTTCCCGAGGGCCAAGGTGCTGAGCCTGGTGCCGTTCCTGCTGTTCCTGCCGTTGCGGCTCCCGGCCTGGCTGGTGCTCGGCTTCTGGTTCGTGGTGCAGGCGCTGTTCTCCGGCGGCGCGACGATCGCGGAGGGCGGCGGCGTCGCCTACCTCGCGCACGTCGCGGGCTTCGTGGCCGGCATCCTGTGGGCGCTCGCGTTCGGGCGCCGGCGGATGGCGGAGGCGTGACGACGTTCGGCGTCGTCGTCGTCCAGGACGTCCCGTGGCCCGAGTGGCGCCGGCGCGTCCTCGAGGTGGAGGCGCTCGGCTACGACACCGTGCACGTCTGGGACCACCTGGTGCACCGGACGCTGGACGAGACCGACCCGCTGCTCGACTCGTTCGGCGTGCTGTCCGCGGCCGCGGCGGTGACCAGCCGGATCAGGCTCGGCACCCTCGTCGCGTCGCCGACGCTGCGCCACCCGGTGCTGCTCGCCAAGCAGGCGCTCACCCTGGACCACGTCTCCGGCGGGCGGCTCGACCTCGGCATCGGCGCCGCCGGCGTGCTGCGCGACTACGAGGTGCTCGGCATGGCGCCGTGGTCCAAGGCCGAGCAGGTCGAACGCTTCCGCGAGACCGTCGAGACGGTGCTCGCCGTCGCCGACGGCACCCGCCCGCTGAACAACCCGCCGCCTGCCCAGCGCCCGCTCCCGCTGACGCTCGCCGCGCACGGGCCGCGCACCCTGCGGATCGCCGCGGTGCACGCGAACCGGTGGAACGTCATCGCTCCCCGCGACCTGCCCGCCGACGAGTCGCTCGCGCGGGTCCGCGAGCTCAACGACGCGCTGACCCGCTCCGCGGAGGAGGTCGGCCGCGACCCGGCGAGGATCAGCCGGTCGGTGTTCCTCGGCGGCGAGCGGTGGCCGGTGCGCGAGTCGGCGGCGGCGTTCGCCGACGCGGTCGAACGGTTCCGCGGCGCGGGCTTCGACGACTTCGTGCTGATGTACCCGGACCACCCGGCCGACGCGCGGACCGGCCACGGCGCCGCCGCGCCGGACATCGTGGCGCGCGTCGCCGAGCTGCTGCCGGACCTGCGGTAGCGGCTACGCGGAGACGAGCGAGCGCGCCTCGCCGAGGCAGTACAGCGCGTACGCCTGGCGGATCACCGGCTGCGCGACGTTGCGGACGTGCACGCCACCGGCCGTGACGCCCTTCTCGGTGCCGGCGTGCGCGTGGCCGTGCAGCACGAGGTCGGCGCCGGCCTCGTCGACCGCCTCGGCCAGCAGGTACGACCCGAGGAACGGGTAGATCTCCAGCCGCTCGCCCGCGAGCGTGTCGGGCACCGGCGCGTAGTGCAGCAGCGCGACGCGGTGGTCGCAGTCCGCGAGCGAGCGCAGCGCGACGCAGAGGCGTTCGGCGACGTGCTTGGTGTGGCCGACGAACGCCTTCATCTCGGCCTCGCCGAAGTCGCTCCCGCAGGCGCCCGCGAAGCCGCCGCCGAAGCCCTTCGTGCCCGCGATGCCGAGGCGGCAGCCGTCGACCTCCAGCACCGTCGTGGTGCCTTCGAGCACGGTCACGCCGCCGTCGCGCAGGATGCCGGCGACCTGGCCGGGGACGCCGGCGTGGTGGTCGTGGTTGCCGAGCACCGCGACGACCGGAACGCCCGCGTCGCGCACCTCGTCGACGAAGACGTGCGCCTCCTCCGGCGATCCGCACCGGGTGAGGTCACCGGCGACGAGCAGCACGTCGGCGGAGTCGCGCAGGTGCGCGAACGACGCGGCGAGCACGCCCCGCGAGTCCTGGCCGACGTGCACGTCGCCCACGGCCGCGATGCGGATCACGCGAGGGACTCCTGCTCGGCGGGCTCCGCGTACGACGCCACGGTCACCTCGTTGCAGACGGTGTGGTCGGGCAGCAGCGACGCGGCCCGCTCGCCGACGAGCGCCCGGCGCGCCTCCGTCCCGACGACGCCGGACAGGAACACCGACGACCCGGCGACGCGCACGGTGATGCCGAGCTCGTGCAGGTCGTCGTCCTCGGCGAGGCGCTCGCCGAGCCGGCCGGCCAGGTACTCCGGCTGCGCGGGTGCCGTCATCCCGCCCTCCGCAGCTCCTCGTCGCCGACGATGCCGAGACGCTCGACCAGCGTCAGGAATCCCGCCGCGAACGGCCAGTGGTCGGTCGCCGCGCGCACCTCGGCCCAGTCGAGCTGCTCGCGCACCGCGCGCGCGACGGCGAGCAGGCCGAGGTAGTCGAGGTGGTGCTCGTTGTAGGAGAGCAGCTTCGTGACGAACACGTCCTCGAGCCGCAGCACCCGCATCTTCATCGCGGACACGTCGCGCACCGGCGCGCGCTCGATCACCTCGTCGGTGATCGGCAGCCCCTCGGGGCGGTAGATGAGGTCGACGAGGACGTCGCCGTCGTAGACCTTGAGCAGCCAGTTCTCGGGCGGGTCGACGGGCTTCATGCCGTGCTTCGCGAGCAGCTCCTGCGCGCCCCGCGCGTCCTCCTCGCGCAGCATGATGTCCACGTCGTGGTCGCTTTCGGGGGCGCCGTAGCACCAGCACGCGATGCCGCCGCCGATCGCGAACGGGACCTTGGCCTCCTGCAGGATCGCCGCCGCGCGCTTGCAGGACTCGAGGATCGCCTGCGGGTCGTCGGATGCCACGGCTGCAACGTGCCCCGGCGCGGCGCGCACTAACCCAGGACGGTCAGCGCGTCGCCCACGCGCACCGCGTCCACCAGGCGCTCGCCGCGGCGTACGGCACCGCCCGGCCAGACCACCGAACGCACCAGCTCGCCCTCGACCGCCGCCCCCTCGCCGGCGACCGACGCGCCGCCGGAGGCGTGCAGGTTCGCGGCCAGGTAGTCGCGCACCGTGCCGCAGTCCACGAACGTCCCGTCCCACGCGACGAGCTCGGGCTCGACGCGGCTCCACACGAGCTCGTACAGGCCGTTGCGCTCGGCGGGCACGTCGCGCACGACGGACCACGGGTGCAGCGACGCCCCGGCGAACCGCCACGGCCCGAAGTCGCCGCGCGCCTCGTCGCGGACGACGAGCAGCCGCACCCGCTCGCCGTCCCAGCCCTCCACGAACGGCCGCAGCGACCCGGGCCGGTACGCGTCGCCGTTGAGCACCAGCACGTCGCGCCCGTCGAGCCACGGCCGCAGGTAGCCGAGCGCGCCGCCCGTGCCCAGGTCGGACGGCTCGCGCGAGACGTGCACGCCGCGCCCGGCCAGGTGCGCCTCGATCGCGTCGCCGAGGTAGCGGGCGTTGACCGCCAGGTCCGGCGTCACCTCGGCGGCGGCGGCGAGGTTGCGGTCGAGCAGCGGGACGTCCGCGACGGGGCAGAGCGGCTTGGGGAGCAGGTCGGTCAGCGGCCGCAGCCGCGTGCCGCGGCCGGCCGCGAGCACCAGCGCCGCCACCACGCGGGAGACTCAAGCACATGCTCCTCGCCACCTGGAACGTCAACTCGCTCACCATGCGGCTGCCGCGGGTGCTGGAGTTCCTGGCCAAGCACCGGCCCGACGTGCTGTGCCTGCAGGAGACCAAGGTGGGGGAGGCGGCGTTCCCCACCGAGGCGCTGGCCGAGGCGGGCTACGCCGCCGCGCACCTGTCCGGCGGCCGGTGGGCCGGCGTCGCGGTCCTGTCGCCGGTCGAGCGGGCGCCGTACGACGTCACCCGCGGCCTGCCGGGCGAGGTGCGCGCCGAGGAGGCGAGGTGGGTCGAGGCGACCGTCGGCGACCTGCGGGTGGCGAGCGTCTACGTCGTCAACGGCCGCGCGCTGGGCACGCCGACGTACGACGAGAAGCTGGCGTTCCTCGACGCGATGCGCGAGCGGCTCGCGGCGCTGGCCGCGGCCGGCCCGGTGTTCGTCGCGGGCGACTTCAACATCGCGCCGGAGGACCGCGACGTGTGGGACCCGGCGCTGTTCGTCGGGGCGACGCACGTGTCGCGGCCGGAGCGCGAACGCCTCGACCGCATCCTCGCGACCGGTCTGGTGGACGCGTACCGGACGGTCGAGCCGGAGGCCGTGCAGTACACGTACTGGGACTACCGGGCCGGGATGTTCCACAAGAACCTGGGCATGCGCATCGACCTCGCGCTGCTGTCCGCGAGCCTGGCGCCGCGGATCGAGCGGTGCGGCATCGACCGCGACTTCCGCAAGGGGCTCAAGCCGAGCGACCACGCGCCGTTGCTGGTCGCGCTCAAGGACTGACCCCCGGGCCGCCGACGACAAACCGTGACACGTCCGGCACACTGGCCGATGTGCGGGAGGCCCGGGTGAGACGCAACGTCACGGCGCTCGGCGCCGCGATCCTCGTGCTGCTCACGACCGCGGGCTCGACCGCCGTCGGGCGGACGTTGCAGGAGCGCGACCGCGACGGCGTCGTCGCGATCGACCCGTCGCCGGTGCTGCTGCCGATCTCCGACGCGCCCCCCGTGAAGCCGCCGCCGAAGACCACCGGCCACGCCGCCGCGACCCGGACCGTCTGCCCGCAGGCGCCGTTCGTCGGCGGCGGCCCGGCCACCGCGGCGAAGGCCGTGGTCCCGCGGCTGAAGGTCCACGACGCGCCCGACGGCCGCGTCGTGCGGACGCTGGACAACCCGACCGTCGAGAACGCCACCCTCAACTCGCTGGTCCTCGAACGCCGCGGCATGTGGCTGCGCGTGCAGCTCCCGGTGAAGCCGAACGAGTTCTCCGGCTGGGTGCGGCTCACCGACATGTCGCAGTACCAGGTGCCGTTCCGGGTCGTCGTGCAGCGCTGTGCCAAGCTGATCACGGTCTACCGCAACGGCGTCTCCATCTGGCAGCGCCCGGCCGCCGTCGGCAAGCCGAGCACGCCGACGCCGACCGGGTCGTTCTTCGTCGACTTCGTGGCGCCGATGCGCTACGGCAGCGCGTACGGGCCGTACCTGGTGTCGGTCGCCGGCTTCTCGAACGTGCTCCAGCAGTTCGGCAAGAACGGCATCGGCCAGATCGCCATCCACGGCACCAACAAGCCGTCGAGCGTGGGCAAGGCCGCGAGCAACGGCTGCGTGCGGCTCTACAACAGGGACCTGGTGGACCTGGTGTCGTTCCTCCCGGAGGGCACGCCGGTCCTGATCGTGGACTAGGGCCTGGCGCCGGCCTGGACTCGTTCTGTGAAGATCGCCACGCGGGGAGCCGCGGCCGGGGCTGCACAGAACGGGCGCGGGCCGCGCGCCACCCGGCCGGCCGAGGCCGGCCGACCGCGCGGTCGGCCCGCGCGGTCGGCCGCGCGGCGGGCCAGGTGGCGGACCGGCGGCTAAGCGGACGCCCGGCGGCGGCCGGCGAGCAGCGCCACCCGCCCCGCCTTCTCCGGCCGGGCCAGCAGCTCCAGCGTCGCGGCCCGCGCGGTGTCCTCGATCGCGTCGACGTTCATCGCGCGCATGGCGTTCAGGCCCAGCGCGCGCAACGCCGCCCCGCCCGGCTCGACCACGAGCACCGGCGTCCCGGCGCGCTCCAGCGCGCGCCGCTCGGCGACGACGTAACGGTGCCAGAGCAGCCGCGCGGACAGGTCGAGCTTGGCCCGCAGCGCGTGCCGCTCGACCGACATCGGCGAGGAGATCACCACGAGGTCGAGGCCGCGGCCGGCGAGCACGTCGGCGTTCGTGGGGGAGTGGACGCCGCCGTCGACGTACGTCTCGCCGTCGTGCACCACGGGCCGGAAGAAGCCGGGGATCGCGCACGACGCGGCGACGGCGGTCGCCAGCCCGATCGCGGGCGCGCCCGGCGCGCCGAAGACCACCCGGCGGCCGTCCCGGCGGCGCACGGCGCAGACGTAGAGGTCGCGCTCCGGCCAGCCGTCGCCGCAACGCCGCCGCAGCCCGTCGACGATCGCGTCCATCGGCCGCGAGCCCGCGGGCAGCAGGGCCGTGGCGAGGACGCCGGCGCGGGCGTTCCACGGCCGCCGCAACGTGGCCAGCAACGGCCGCGGGTCGGGCAGCCGCGTGGCCCGCGCCTCGTCGGGCGGGGCGAGCGCGCCGCGCCGCGGGGCCATGCCCGAGCAGCGGAGCGAGGCGCCGACCAGCGACCCGGCCGACGTGCCGACGATGACCTCCGCGGACCGCGCGTCGAACCCCGCCGCCTCCTGCAGCGCCCACAGCACGCCGCGGTGGAACGCCTCGCCGGTCACGCCGCCGGCGCCGAGGACGAGCCCGATCCGGGTCACCCCCGGTATCTGCCCGAGATCACCGCGACGCGAAACTCCGCCGGTACGCCGACGGGCTGGTGCCGCGGATCCGGCCGAAGTGCTCCCGCAGCGTCGCGGCCGACCCGAAGCCGGCCCGCCGCGCGACCTCCTCGACGGCGAGGCCGTTCTCCAGCAGCCGCTGCGCGTGCAGCGTGCGCTGGTGCAGCAGCCACGCGTACGGCGTCGTCCCGGTCGCCGCGCGGAACCGCCGGGCGAACGTCCGCGGCGACATCAGCGCGCGCGCCGCGAGGTCGTCCACGGACAGCGGCCGGTCGAGGTGCTCGACCGCCCAGGCCAGCACGTCGGCGAGGCCGTCGTCGCGCCGCGGCAGCGGCACCGGCGCCTCGACGTACTGCGCCTGCCCGCCGTCGCGGTGCGGCGGCACGACCATCCGGCGGGCGACGGCGTTGGCCACGGCCGGGCCGTGCTCCTCGCGCACGACGTGCAGGCACAGGTCGATGCCCGCGGCCGTGCCGGCCGAGGTGAGCACCGGGCCGGCGTCGACGTAGAGGACGTTCGGGTCGACGTCGACGAGCGGGTAGTGCTCGGCGAGCTGCGCGGCGTACTTCCAGTGCGTCGTCGCGCGCCGCCCGTCGAGCAGCCCGGCCGCCGCGAGGACGAACGCCCCCGAGCAGACGCTCATCACGCGCCCGCCGCGGTCGACCACGTCGCGCAGCGCCTGGAGCAGCGCCTCGGGGGGCCGCTCGGTCACCGAACGCCAGTGCGGCACCGCGACGAGGTCGGCGGCGGCGAGCCGGTCGAGGCCGTGCTCGGCGACCACGCCGAACCCGCCGCCGGAGCGCAGCACGCCCGGCTCGGCGGCGCAGACGGCGAAGTCGTAGCGCGGCAGCCCGGTGTCGGACCGGTCGATCCCGAACACCTCGCACACCACGCCGAGCTCGAACACGCTGACCCCGTCGCACACGGCGACGGCCACGTTGCGCAGCATGGGCAGCAGTATGGCAGAAAACCCGCGCAGCACGTCGTTCTTGCCACTCGAACGCCGCGCCGGACGGCGCAGCATCGGCCCATGACGTTCTACGTGCTGCTCCTGTGGCTGGTGGTCCTGGGCGCGCTCGCCCACCGCTTCGGCGCGGACTCGCGGTGCCGCTGACGCCCGGCGAGCGCGCCGCGCTCGTCGAGCGGTACCGGGGCGGGTACGCCGCGTTCGCCGCCGCGCTCGCGGAGTGCGACGACCTCGACGCGGCGGACGAGGGCTGGACGCCGCGCCAGGTCGCCCACCACCTCGCCGACTCCGAGATGACGTCCGCCGTGCGACTGCGGCGGCTGCTCGCCGAGGAGGAGCCGGTCATCGCCGGCTACGACGAGAACGCGTTCGCCCGGCTGCTGCACTACGACACCCGCTCGGTCGAGGCGTCGCTGCGCGCCGCCGAGGCCGCGCGGGAGGCGAGCGCCGACCTGCTCGCCGCGCTCACCGAGGCCGAGTGGGCGCGGCGCGGCACGCACACCGAGTCCGGGCCGTACGGCGTCGAGGACTGGCTGCGGACCTACGCCGACCACCCGTACGACCACGCGGAACAGGTGCGCGCCGCCCGCCGGTAGGCTCCATCGGGTGGACCCCGACGACGACCTCCGGCGCAGCCATGCCCGGTACCGGTCGCTCGTCGAGGCGTCCGCGATGGACGTCTGGCGTGCCGACGCCGGCGGCGACGTCGTCGGCGACATGCCGGAGTGGCGGGCCCGCACCGGCCAGGCGCCCGGCGACGTGCTCGGGTCGGGCTGGCTCGACGCGATCCACCCCGAGCACCGCGACCGGGTCGCGCAGCTCTGGAGCACCGCGGTCAAGAGCGGCGAGCCGTACGAGGCCGAGTACCCGATCCGCGACGGGGCCGGCGGCTGGCGCATCGTCGTCGCCCGCGGCACCCCCGTCCGCGACGAGGACGGCAGCGTCCGCGAGTGGGTCGGCACCAGCGACGACATCACCGAGCTGCGCGGGGCCGAGGCGCGGCTGCGCGACGAGTCGCGCACGGTCGAGACGCTGCGCTCGATCGGCGCCGCCCTGTCCGCGTCGCTCGACCTCCAGTCGCTGGTGCAGACGCTCACCGACGCGACCACGTCGCTGACCGGCGCGCGGTTCGGGGCGTTCTTCTACAACGAGGTCGACGCGGCCGGCGAGTCGTACCAGCTCTACACGCTCTCCGGCGCGCCGCGCGAGGCGTTCGAGCGGTTCGGGATGCCGCGCAACACCGCGATCTTCGCGCCGACGTTCGCCGGCGAGGCCCCCGTGCGGCTGGCCGACGTGCGTGACGACCCGCGCTACGGGCGCACCGCGCCGCACTTCGGCATGCCGGAGGGGCACCTGCCGGTGCGGTCGTACCTCGCCGTCCCCGTGGTGTCGCGGACGGGGGAGGTGCACGGCGGGCTGTTCCTCGGCCACGAGGAGGCCGGCGTCTTCACCGAGCGCCACGAACGCCTCGTCACCGGCGTGGCCGCGCAGGCCGCCATCGCCATCGACAACGCGCGCCTCTACGAGGCCGAGCGGGCCGCGCGGACCGACGCCGAGGCCGCGCAGCAGAAGCTGCAGTTCCTCGCCACGGCGGGGGAGCTGCTCGGCTCGACCCTCGACCTGGACCAGGCGGTCTCCCGCCTCGCCACCATCGCGGTGCCGACGCTCGCGGAGTGGTCGGCGGTGCACGTCGTGGACGACAACGGCCACCTCCAGCTCGCGGCGGTGTTCCACCGGGACTCGCAGGAGCAGCGCCGGCTGCGCGAGGCGCTGCCGCCCGACGCGGCGGCCGACGTGGTCGAGTCGGGGCGGGTCGTGACGCTGGAGGACCCGCCCGGCGTCTGCGTGCCGCTGCGCGCGCGGGGCCGCGTGATCGGCGCGCTGACGCTCGCCCGCGCCGCGCCGCCGGAGCCGGCCGAGCTGCGGCTCGTGGAGGAGCTCGCCTCCCGCGCGGCGCTGGCCATCGACAACGCGGCGCTGTACTCCCGCGAGCGGCGCGCGGCGCTGACGTTGCAGCGCAGCCTGCTCCCGCGCGCGGTGCCGCCGCTGTCGTCGGGGACGTGCGCGGTCCGGTACCTGCCCGGCGCGGCCGGCGCGGAGGTCGGCGGCGACTGGTACGACGTCATCCCCGTCAGCGGCGACCACGTGGTCGTCGTGGTCGGCGACGTCATGGGCCGCGGCGTCCCCGCAGCCGCCGTGATGGGCCAGCTCCGCTCGGCCGTGCGCGCGTACGCGCTCGACGGCCACGAGCCGGCCGAGGTGCTGCACCGCGTCGACCGCATGGTGACGACGCTGGACGACCCGGCGCTGACCACGTGCATCGTCGTCCGCTACGACGCCTCGACCGGCGACGCGCTGATCGCCACGGCCGGCCACCTGCCGCCGCTGCTCGTCGCGCCCGACGGCTCGACGTCGTACGTCGAGTCCGACCCAGGGATGCCACTCGGCGTGGGAGGCGCGGAGTTCACCCAGCGGGCGGTCCGGCTCGAGCCGGGCTCGCGGCTCGTGCTCTACACGGACGGCCTCGTCGAGGACCCGCAGTCGTCGGTGGACGAGGGGCTCGAACGCCTCTGCGCCGCGGCCGCCGACGCGGTCGAGCAGCGGCTCGACGCGGAGGCGTTCGCGGACGCGCTGCTCGGCGCGATGCGGCCCGGCTTCGAGCACGACGACGACATCGCGCTGCTCGTGTTCGCCGTGCACGACCACGCGCCGGCCGCCTCGCCCGACGAGCTGACGCCGACCGACCGCGAGGCGTGGGTGCCGCTGGAGGCGCGGCCGGACTCGGTGAGGCACGCCAGGAACGCCGTCGCGGCCGCGGTCGACGTGTGGTCGCTGCCCGAGGTGGCGGAGGTGGCCGTGCTGCTGACGAGCGAGCTGGTGACCAACGCCGTCCGGCACGCGGCAGGCGACCTGCGGCTGCGGATCCTGCGCCGCCCCGGCGGGCTGCGCGTCGAGGTGCACGACCGCGACGCGACGGCGTTGCCGCAGCTCGTGGCGCGCAGCCCCGACGGCTCCGACGACCTGGCCGAGGGCGGGCGCGGCCTTCAGCTCGTGGCCGAGCTGGCCAGCCGCTGGGGCGTGGAGACGCTCGCCGGCGGCAAGCAGGTGTGGTTCGAGCTGGACACCGGGGCGTAGCCGGCTACATCCGGAACGGCTTCGGCGGCGCGGCGAGCGAGGCGCGGGGGCAGGTGGCGAGCGTGAGGCCGCCGTAGCCGAGCGCCTCGTCGCAGAGCGACTCGACGGTCCAGCCGGCGTCGGTGCCGAGCCGGGTGACCGTCGCGCGGTAGACGGTGATCTCGTACTTGGTCGGCGTGCCGTACGCCACCTGGAGCGTGCCGACCAGCCGCGACTCGATCGGGTTCGGGTCGGCGGGGTCGCGCGGGCGGTCGTAGCGGTGCCACGTCGTGGGGGAGGCGTCCCAGACGCCGCCCGCGTCGATGTGGCGCAGCGCGAGCTCCACGAGCACGAGCCGCGCGGCGGCCTCGGGGAGCACCGCCGCGGGGCGGATGACCTCCTCGACCACGCCGTCGTCGTACAGCTCCGTCATGAGCCGCTCGAACTCGTTCACAATGGGTTCATCGGCTGCCTCAGCCGTGTCCTTCACTACTGGCCGACCGGCAGGAATCGGCGGGAACCGGTAGAAGAGGGACGAAGTAGCGCCGAGAAGACCCGAGCCCCCTAAGCACCGTGAGGTCGAACCCACCATGGCTTCATCCCTGCACCGGCGGATGCGCCTCGTCGCGACGGCGCTCATGCCGCTCGCCGCGTCGTTCGCGTACCTGCCGGGCGCGCACAGCGCCTCCGCGTTCCCGTCGGCGGGCACCGCGGGCGTCACCTGGTCGGCGTCGGTCCCCACCGACCCGCAGCGTGACGTCGGCGAGCCCGAGATCCACATCGACCTGGCCGGCAACATCTACACCTGCGGCCCGTCCGGGTTCTCCAACATGGCCGACTACATGCAGATCAGCACGGACGGGGGCGACCAGTTCCACCTCCTGGGCGCGCCGCCGCGCGGCCAGATCTCCGGCGGCGAGGGCGGCGGTGACTGCGGCCTCGCGACCGGCACCGAGCCGAACAGCGCGGGCCACTACACGCTCGCGTACTCCGGCCTCGGCCCGCTGACGAACTTCAGCACCTTCACCTCGAAGGACAACGGCCACACGATCACCGCGTCGCCGGTCTCCGAGTCGCCGCCCGGCGTCGACCGCCAGTGGCACGTGTTCACCGGCCCCGAGACGGTGCTGTTCAACTACAACCAGCTCGCCAACGGCTACACCGTCCAGAAGTCGACGGACGGCGGCCTCACCTACGGCCCGGCGATCGACACCGGCAACGCCGGCGGCCGCATCGGCCCGCTCCGCGCGATCCTGTCGCCCGACGGCGACCCGGACAAGGCGATCGTGTACTTCCCGTCGTACGCCGGCACGACCATCACGGTCACCCGGTCGCTCGACGGCGGCACGACGTGGGGCACCTGCGTCGTCATCGACTCGGAGCTGAACCCGAGCGCCGGCTTCGTCATCGCCGACCACGACTCCGCGGGCAACGTCTACATCGCGTACTCGGAGAAGGGCGGCGAGACCGACACCTACGTGACGGCGCTGCGCCGCAACCAGATCGAGGAGTGCGAGGCCAACGCCGAGCTCGGCATCGGCCGCCAGATCCGGGTCAACCGCGACACCGTCGAGACCACGGTCATGCCGTGGCTCGTCGCCGGCGCGCCGGGCCACATCGCGATCGCGTACTTCGGCACCGACTCGGTCGGCGACCCGGACAGCGGCGCGTTCGTGGCGTCGTGGTTCCCCTACGTGTCGATGACGTTCAACGCCCTCGACCCGAACCCGACCTGGTACCAGACCAAGGCGACCTCGCACCCGTTCCACTACAACTCGATCTGCCTCGGCGGCCTCGGCTGTGACGTGCCGCCGGAGGGCGACCGCTCGCTCGCCGACTACTTCGCGATGGACATCAGCCCGATCACGGGCCGCCTGTCGATCGTCTACGGCTCGGCGGCGAAGAAGCCGGACGACGCGGCCGGCCACGTCTCCACCGCGACGGTCGTCGTGCAGGAGACCGGCCCGAGCCTCTACGGGTATCCGCTCAAGGGCCGCCCGAACCGCCAGGCCCTGCGGCCGATGACGGACGACCCCGAGGGCGACGCCCTGGCGCCGTACTCGAACCTCTACGCGACGCCCGCGCCGGTGAACCAGCCGGGGCTGGACATCACGAAGGTCGAGATCAGCTCCGAGGTGAACCCCGAGACGGAGGAGCCGGTCGACGGCGACCCCGGCATCACGGTCGAGATCAACATCAAGGACCTGACCGACAGCGCCCTCCAGGACGCGATGATCGCCAGCGGCGCGCCCAGCGGGTCGCTCGTCTACCTGTTCCGGTTCCTCAACGGGTTCCAGCCCGCGGGCGCCACGGCCGTGTACAACGGCGTGACGGGCGCGTGGACGTTCGGCTTCGACGACTTCACGACCTGCTCGACCTGCTCGGGCCAGGCCGACCCGACGGCGGAGAAGCTGATCATCTGGCCGCAGGCCACGAGCATCCCCGGGTACGTCAACCAGGACAGCGGCATCATCCGGCTGTCGATCCCGCGCTCGTTGCTGAAGATCCAGACCGGCCCGACCGGCAAGGACCAGGTCCCGACGCTCGTCGAGGCCACCGACGGCAGCCGTCTGTACGACGGCACCGTCTTCACGCTCGGCAACACCCTCCCGGTGACCGGCCCGCAGCACTCCTACCTGTACCAGGTGGACAGCTCGGCGTCGCAGGACTTCCTGGTCGGCAAGGCCACCTACCCGGCGGCCAACACCGGCGGCAACACGGGCGGGAACACCGGTGGCAACACCGGCGGCAACACGGGTGGGAACACCGGCGGCAACACCGGTGGCAACCGGCCGCCGAGCCACCCGGCGACGGGCGCGAGCTGGCCGTTCACGGTGGCGACCGTCGTCCTCCTCGGCGCGACCGGCGTGCTGCTCGCGGCGCGCCGCCGTTCGGAGGCGTAGACACGGCAGGACAGGAGGCGCGACCCGTGGGTACGACGGCAGCTCTGCGGCAGCCGTACGAGTACCGGCGGGTCGCGCTTCCTCGTTCCGTGACCAGGGACGCCGCCGTCGAGATCCTCAAGCTGCACGCCGAGTTCGGTGAATGGGAGCTGGCGCGAACCCGGCTATATCCGGACGGACAGCGCCTTGTCACCCTCCGCCGGCCCCGGCGGCGCGGCAGGACGACGCCGTCCTAGCGTCGAAGCGTTCGGGTATGCGACCCAGCGCGATCCGCCGTTCCCTCGTCGCCGTCCTCGTGGCGACCGTCGCCGTCTCGGCGCTGAGCCCCGCGTTCGCCGACCCGGGCAAGCGCCGCGGCCCGAAGCCGAAGAAGGTCCCGCGCCCGCCGGTGGAGTACGCGCCGACGTGCACGTACGACTACCCGTACGACGTGCAGCGGTTCGACCTCACGGTGAACAAGGAGGTGACGTGGGGCCTCTACGCCATGCCGAAGACGACGCCCAAGGCGATCGTCGTGTTCGCGCACGGCTACGGCCACACCGCTGAGTCCTGGCGCTACCACCTCGGCCGGGTCGCCGACCAGCTCGGCGTCATCACGGTCGCGATGAACTACCGCGGCCAGATCGACACGCCCGGCTACCCGCGGCCGACGTCGCGCGGCTGGCAGGTGCAGGAGGGCGCGGAGGACTCGATCGTCGCCGCGCAGCAGTTCCAGCAGCTCTGCCCGATGGCCAAGACGATCGTCATGTACGGCGTGAGCATGGGCGGCAACACGGCCGGCCTCGCGGCCGCCGCGGGCGCCAAGCGCGCCGACGGCAGGACGCCGCTGTTCGACTACCTGTTCGACGTCGAGGGCGCGATGAACGTCACCGAGACGTACTTCGAGGCCCGCGCGCTCGCCGCGTCCGGCAACGAGTTCGCGGTCAACGCCGTCGAGGACATCGAGCGCGAGATGCGCGGCCCGTTCGAGTCGCGCAGCAACACCTACCTCCAGCGCTCGGTCGTGACCCGGATGGACGACATCAAGGCGGCCGGCATCAAGGGCGTCGTCATGGTGCACGGCGTGGACGACGGCCTGGTCGGCTACAACCAGAGCCCCGAGTTCTACACGCGGCTGCGCGCCGTCGGCATCCCGGTCGACTTCTGGACCGCGATCACGCGCGGGGAGCGTTCGGAGCCGGGCACCACGCTCGACGGCTACGTCACGAGCTTCATCCCGGGCTTCGAGTCGCCGTTCGCGGGCCACGCGTCCGAGGCGAGCGACACGCACATCGTGGGCATGGCCGGCTTCGAGCGGCTGGCCGCGCTGCTCCGCGACGGCGAGGCGCCCGCGTGCCGTACCGGCATCCTCGACGGCACCACCGGCTACACGCAGGAGAAGCCGCTCACGTCGCCGGCGGGCTGCTAGCCCGCCTCGCCCCCGGCCGGCCGGCCTCCCACCCGCCTGGCCCGCCTGGCCCGCCTGGCCCGCCCGGCCCGCCCGGCCCGCCCGGCCCGCCCGGCCCGCCCCCGGCCACCCGTCTGTGAGCGTTTCCTGCAGCGAAGTCGACACGGGTCACGTTCGCTGCAGGAAACGCTCACCGCGGCGGAGAGCGGCGGGGCGGCGGGGCGGGTGACTCGCTAGCCGGCCGCCTTCCGCAGCAGGTCGTCCAGGGCCGCCACGTCGTCCGCGTCGACGACGGGGCGGCCTCCTGGCTTCGGGCCCTCCCAGTGGTGCTCGATGCCCGGGTTCATCAGCGTCGTGCCGTCCGGCAGCACGACCGTCGGCGAGCCCTCCGCCGCGCCGTCCGCCGCCGCGCGCCAGTCCTCGACCACCGTCGAACGGCACCGCCCCGCGTCCAGCGCCTCCGCGAGCGCCTTGACGTCGACCTCGGCGGACTCCGCGGCGGCGAGCACCTCGGAGCGCAGCGAGACGCACCGCGAGTCCCGCCAGAACGCCTGCCGCAACGCAAGGTCGAGCCGTTCCGACGCGGCGAGCCCCTGCTCCTTGGCCGCCTGCACCGCCTCCAGCGCGAGCAGCGTCGTCACCGGGTACTCCGACGCCTCGCGCCACCACGGCCGCCAGCCCGCGTCCGGGACGAGCGGCGCCAGCGCCGCCACCTCCGCGTCCACGACGCCGCGCGGCGTCGGCCGCTCGTTGAACAGCTCCAGCGGGAAGCAGCGGTGGTCGAACGGCACGTCCAGCCCGAGCGCGGCGCGGCGGGCGTGCAGCCGCCACACCAGCAACGACGCCCACGGGCAGCCGACGTCCGACCAGATCGTCAAGGTCACGATCCGGCATCTTCCCCCTCATGCTCGGGACCGAACGCGCCGATGACGAACCAGTCATGGACCCTGCCCGCGTCGCGGTCGTCACCGACTCGACCGCGTACCTGCCCGACGGCGTGGCCGAGCGGTACGGCGTCGCCGTCGTGCCCCTGCACGTCGTCACCGGCGACGGCGAGGCGCTGGAGGGCGTCGAGCTGACGCCGGCCGAGTTCGCGGCGTGGATCGCCGCGCCGGGCCGTACGGCGTCCACGCGGCCGCCGTCACCGGAGGCGTTCCGCCGGGCCTACCTCGCGACCGGCGCCCGCGACGTCGTGTCGATCCACCTGTCGGCCAAGCTGTCCGGCACCCGCGAGTCCGCCGTGACGGCGGCGTACGACCTGTACGACGCCGGCGGCCCCCGGGTCAAGGTCGTGGACTCGCGGACGACCGCGATGGGGCTCGGCTTCGCCGTCATCGCCGCCGCCGAGGTCGCCAACGCGGGCGGGGACGCGTTCGAGGTCGTCCGCGCGGCCGAGGACGCGGCGCGGCGCACCGAGACGCTGTTCTACGTCGACACGCTGGAGTACCTGCGCCGCGGCGGCCGCATCGGCAAGGCGGCCGCGCTGCTCGGCACGGCGCTCGCCGTGAAGCCGTTGCTGCACATGGTCGACGGCGCCATCGAGCCGCTCGGCAAGGTGCGCAAGGCCGAGCGGGCGATCGCCCGGCTCGAGGACTCCATCGTCGCCGCGGCCGGCGACGGCCCGGTCGACGTCGCCGTGCACCACCTGGCCGCCGCCGAGAACGCGACCGCCCTCGGCGAACGCCTCCGCGCCCGGCTGCCGCACCTGGCCAGCCTGTTCGAGAGCGAGGTCGGCGCGGTCGTGGGCGCGCACGTGGGCCCGGGGCTGCTCGGCGCGGTCGTGCACCGCCGCCCGGCCACCGCGTAGCGACCACCCGTTACGGCCGGAACGCCCCCCGCGCCCGCATCGCCTTGTGGATCGCCTTCCAGCGGTCCCGGTCCTCGTGGCGCAGCCGGACGTCGGTCTTCGCCGCGACGTGCCGCAGCTCGCGTTGCAGCTTCTGGTGGCTCTCCCAGCGCCGCGGGTCGAGCTCGCCGGAGGCGAGCGCCTCCAGGACCGCGCAGTCCGGCTCCGTACGGTGCGCGCAGTCGGCGAAGCGGCAGCGGGCGACCAGCGCCTCCACCTCGGGGAACGCCCGCTCGATGCCCTCCTCGGCGTCCCAGATCTGCAGCCCGCGCAGCCCGGGCGTGTCGATGAGCACCGCGCCGCCGGGCAGCGGGATCAGCTCGCGGTGGGTCGTCGTGTGGCGGCCCTTGCCGTCGTCGCGGATGGCGGTCGTGGCGAGGTGGGTGGCGCCGAGCAGCCGGTTGGCGAGCGTCGACTTGCCGACGCCGGACGCGCCGAGCAGCACGACCGTCACGCCGGGGGAGAGGTACGACCGCACGTCGTCGAGCCCCTCTCCGGTCAGCGAGGAGACGGGGTGCACCGGGGCGCCCGGCGCGGCGGACATGACCGCCGTCGTGACGCCGGGCAGCTCGTCGCACAGGTCGGACTTGGTGAGCAGCACGACCGGCTGCGCGCCGGACTCCCAGGCGAGGGCGAGGAAGCGTTCGAGCCGGCGCAGGTTGGGCGCGGTGGCGAGGGCGACGACGACGAACACCACGTCGACGTTCGCGGCGAGCACCTGGCCGACGGCGGCGTTCGCGCTGCCGTGCCGGACGAACGCCGTCCGCCGCGGCAGCACGGCCTCGATCAGCCCGGAACGTTCGGCGACCCAGTCGCCGACCGTCGGCAGCGCGGTCGCGTCGGCGGCGGCGTGGCGCAGCGCGCCGGAGACCTCGGCCCGGACCGGGCCGTCGGCGGTGAGCAGGAGGTACGACCCCTTGTCGGGCCGCGCGACGCGGCCGGGGACGCAGGTGTCGGCGAACGGGGCGAACTCGGTGTCCCGGCCGGAGTCCCAGCCGAGGTCGGGCAGAGCGGTCAACGCGGGAGCCTCTCGGGAGAGGGCGCCGCGGCGGCTACGCGCGGGGCGGCACCCGGGAAGGGGAGCGGTGAAGGGCACGCACCAGGGCAGGCATGGGTCCCCACCTCCTCTCGTTCCGCGGGATCTCCGCTGCCGCGCAGGCTAGGCGCTCCGCGCTCGACCGTCACCGGGGTTTCCGTTCGGGTGCACTTTTCAGGGCCGAACGGAGCAGGAGCCGGTCGCCGGAGGGGCGAAATGTCCGCCTGACACGCCGGAGGTAACCACCCCCACTCCCAGCGGCGTGCCCTCACGAACGAAGGAGAACCTGTGAAGCGTCTCGTCCTCGGTGGCGCGCTCGTCGCCCTCCTCGCCGGCGGTGCCGGCTCGGCGATCGCGGCGGGCGGCGGCCCGGGCCCGAACGGCCACAACAACTACGGCCTCTGCAACGCGTACGGCCACAACGGCGGCAACAACCACGGCCGCGCGTTCCAGGAGCTCGAGCGCGCCGCGCGCGAGGCCGACGAGGCCGACGGCCAGGACAACTACACGACCACCGCCGAGGAGGTCGGCGCGTTCTGCAGCGACACGGGCGCGCACCCGGGCGGCAAGGGCTAGGCCCCACCCGCACGTTCCGCGCAGGCCCCCGGTGGTCCCCCACCGGGGGCCTGCGCGTGCGTAGGCTCGATCGCGTGAGACGCGCGCTGCCGCTGCTGCTCGTCCTGCTCGCCGGCTGCTCGGACGGCGAGCCGCGCGGGTCGGCGCCGGCCACCACCGCCCCGGCCACCACGCCGCCCGCGACGCCGCCGCCCAGCACGGGCACGCCCGCGGTGACGCGCACCGCCTGGCCGCCGCCGTCGATCCGGATGACCGACGTGACGTTCGGGGAGTTCCGGACCCCGAGCGGCAACATCGCGTGCGGCGTCGGCGGCGAGGGCGCGCACTGCGAGATCCGCGAGTACACCTGGCGGCTGCCGCCGAAGCCGGAGGAGTGCGAGTACGACTGGGTCGCCGGCGCCGGCGTGGACCTCAACGGCATCCAGATCGGCCAGTGCCGATCGGACACCGTGCTGGGCGCGACCCGCGTGCTGGAGTACGGCACGGGGCTGCGGGCCGGCGACTTCGCCTGCATCAGCGAGCAGGCGGGCGTGACCTGCCGCGACGAGGGCGACGGCGGGTTCTTCCTGAGCCGCTCCGCCGCGCGCGAGATCCCGTACTCCGGCTAGTCCTCCAGCTCCTCGTCGTCGTCCGCGTCCCAGGTGAGCCGGTCGCGTTCGAGCTCGGCCTCGACCTGCGCCGACGCCACGCCCTCCCACCTCGCCTGCCAGCGGTGCGGCCCGGCGTGCCCGGCCTCCCGCTGGCAGAGCCGGCCGAGGTCCGTCTCGGTCGTCGAGAACACGCCCGGCACCGTCACCGGCTGCCCGCACACGCTCATGCCGTCGCCTCCACTGGTACGAGCCCGCGCGGCGGCACCCACCCGCCGAACGCGCGCTCCAGGTGCCGTGCCACCGCGATCGTCACCGCGTCGTTGCCCGGTGCGGCCGCCACCTGAACCCCCAGCGGCAGCCCGGACGGGTCGAGCCCGAGCGGGACCTGCGTGGCGGGCAGCTCGGCGACGTTGAGGATCGCGGTGTACGCGAACGCGAACGGCCGCAGCACCGGCCGGCCGTGCTTCGGCGCGACGGTCGGGAACGACGGGTAGCAGAGCACCCCGTCGCCCACCAGCGACACCAGCTCCTCGCGCAGCGCCCTGCCCAGCGCGACGAGCCGCCGCGCCCGCGACGGCAGCAGCTCCGGCCACCGTTCGACCACCGCGAGGCCCAGGGCGGGCAACGTGTGCGGCGACCGGCGGGCGAGGAAGCGCCCCACCTCGCGCGGCGTCGAGAACCGCCCGCCGTCGGCCAGCAGCGTCCGGAACGGCACCTCCCGGGCCTCCGACAGCAGCGCGCCCCAGATGTCGAACGACCGCTTCAGCGCCGGCACCCGGGCCGTCCGCACGGTCGCGCCCAGCTCGCGCAGCGACGCGACGGCCCGGCGCTGCGCCGCGACCAGCTCGGACCGGGGGTGGATCGCGCCGTTCGTCTCGACCGAGACGACGCTCAGCCGCGACAGGTCCACCTCGTCCGGGCCGACGTCGGCGGCCGCGACGACGCGCAGCAGCGGCAGCAGGTCCTCCGCGCGCCGGCACAGCGGCCCGGTGCACTGGTAGCGCAGCATCCGCGGGTCGTTGTCCAGGGGGAACTGCCCGTCGTTCGGCACCAGGCCGCCGCTCGGCTTGTGGCCGAACACGCCGTTGAAGAACGCCGGCATCCGGATCGAGCCGCCGATGTCGCTGCCGAGCCCGAACGGCGCGAACCCGGCGCCCACCGCCGCGCCCTCGCCGCCGGACGAGCCGCCGACGATCCGCGTGACGTCGTACGGGTTGTTCGTCCGGCCGTAGACGCGGTTGTCGGCCTCGAACCACATCGCCAGCTCGGAGACGTTCGTCACACCGATCGGGATCGCGCCGGCCGCCCGCACGCGCCGGACGGTGATCGCGTCGGCGGTCGCGGGCCGGCCGGCGCGGGACACGAGACCGGCGGTGTTCGGCATCCCCTCGACCGCGAACGTCTCCTTGATCGTGCACGGCACGCCGTGGAACGGCCCCACGTCCTCGCCGCGCCGCAGCCGCGCGTCCGCCTCGTCCGCCTCGGCCAGCGCGGCGTCGTAGCGGTCGGCCACGATCGCGTTCAGCCGCCGGTTGTGCCGCCGGGCATGCTCGACGTGCGCCTCCACGACCTGCCGGGACGTGACCTCACCGTGACGTATCCGCGCGGCCAGGTCGGTTGCGGAAGCGGTCAGCATGGCGTCATTGTGCCGTCGTCGCCGGACGCCCGATGTTTGAGCGGGCGCCGTTCCGAGGAATAGGGAACACTCTGCGCGCGCCGCGCGTTCAGTGGGGCGCTACACAGCAGCACCAGTCGATGCCGATAAGGAAGCCATGACGCAGTCGCAGGACTACGACACCCGCAAGTCGAGCTCGCTCGAGGCCGAGGACAGCCTCGAGGAGATCATCACGCGCAAGCCGGAGCAACCGGTCGGCGTGGCCGAGGACGAGAACGAGCTCGCCTTCGAGATGGAGCTCGCGGGTGCCGAGGAGATCAACGACGAGCTCGCGATCCGTCCGGTCCCGAAGCAGGCGAACGAGTTCACCTGCTCCTCGTGCTTCCTCGTGAAGCATCAGAGCCAGCTCGTCGACCCGAAGAAGAACCTCTGCCGCGACTGCGCCTGACGCGCGACGGCCAGGGTGACGGCTCGCGGCGTTGTCGTCGTCGCCGGTAGCCCACTACCGGCTTCCTCCTCCGCCTGGCGAGCCGCCGCCCTGACCGCCGCGCCACCTCCCGCGCCACCTCCCGCGCCGCGCCGCCCGATCCCGGGCGACACGCGCCGAGCGTCCGTGCCCGCCTCACCCGAGGCGCGCCGGGCGCTCGTTCGTTTAGTCCCGAAATAGCCCCAACGGGCCATGTGCGACGCGCGGGACGTACCGGACCATCAACGGACATGAGCGAGTACCGGCGGTTCCCGGCGCCGGACCCGGACGGCCTGCGCGAGCTGGCGTTCCTGGTCCGCCACCGCACCGCGTCCCGAGCCGGTACCCGCGCCGCGGCCGGCACCGTCCCCGAGCAGCGCGAGTCGCCCCTCGAAGCCGCCGCGAACGCCGCCGCCGAGGCGATCAGCGCCGACGTCGTCGACCTCGTCGGGCGGGCACAGGCCGGCGAGGCGGAGGCGTTCGGCGCCCTCTACGACCGCTACGTCGACATGGTCTACCGCTACGTGTACTACCGCGTCGGCAACCAGTCCCTGACCGAGGACATGGTCAGCGAGACGTTCCTGCGCGCGCTGCGGCGGATCGGGTCGTTCACCTGGCAGGGCCGCGACTTCGGCGCCTGGCTGGTCACGATCGCCCGCAACCTCATCGCCGACCACTACAAGTCGAGCCGCTACAAGCTCGAGGTGCAGACGGCGGACATGCTCGACGCCGACCGGGCCCAGGACGGCCCGGAGAACGAGGTCCTGGACTCGATCACGAACCTCACCCTCCTCGAAGCCGTGAAGATGCTCGGCGCCGAGCAGCAGGAGTGCATCGTGCTGCGGTTCCTGCAGGGCTTCTCGGTGACCGAGACGGCGCTGGCGATGGGCAAGAACGAGGGGGCGATCAAGGCCTTGCAGTACCGAGCCGTCCAGTCGCTGAAGCGGCTGCTCCCCGCGGAGCTGGTGCTGTGATCCTCCCCGACCGCGTCGACTCGCCCGTCCGCGTGCCCGAGCAGCGCGCCGTGGAGCGCCGCGCCGTGCCCGCGCCGCGCGCCGTGTCCACCCCGCGCGCCGTGCCCGCCCAGGACCGGAGGTCCCGGCCCGCATGGTCACTTCGGACCATCTTCCGAAACCACCCGTTCCCGGCCGTTCCCGGCAGCCTGACGACCTCGTTGTGCCAGGACGAGGAGGCAACGAGATGACCACGAACCGCCGCGCCGAGGACTTCGACCGGGCCCTGTCGGGCCACGGCCGCGTGGACCCCACGACGGCCGCGCTCGTCGCGGTCGCCGGCGCGCTCGCCGCCGTGCCGCAGAAGGCGGCGCCGGCGTTCAAGGAGACGCTGCGGGCGCAGCTCATGGCCGAGGCGGCCTCGCTCGCCACGGCCGCGGGCACCGCCGCGGGTACGGCCGCGGGCACCGCCGCCGCCGGCGCCACCGCGGGTACCGCGGCGGGCACCGCCGCGGCCGGGACCGCCGCCGCCGTCGCCTCGACCGGGCTGCGCGCCCTGCTGGCCAAGCCGGCCATGCAGGCCGCGACCGGCACCCTCGCCGCCAGCGTCGCCGTCACCGGCCTGTCCGTCGGCGCCTCCCGCTCGCTGCCCGGCGACGCGCTCTACGGCCTCAAGCGGACCGTCGAACGTCTCCAGGCCGGCCTGGCCGGCGGCGGCGTCGCCGAGGCCGAGGCCGTGCTGGAGCACGCCAACACCCGCCTCGCCGAGGTCCGCGCGCTCGTCGCGCGCGGCGACCTCGGCGACGTGCAGGACACGCTGGACGAGCTCAGGGCCGAGCTGGACGAGGCCGTCGAGACGCTGCTCGCGGAGGCGCAGGACGGCTCCCGCGCGGCGTACGACCGCCTCAACGCCATCGTCGTCGACGTGAACCGCCAGCTCATGGCGCTGCTGCCGTCGCTGCCCGCCGAGGCGCGCGCCGCGGCGTCGGCGGCCATGGCCACGCTGAACGTCGCCCGCGCCCGGCTCGCGGTCATCCCGCGGCCGCCGCTGCCCGGCGTCCCGACTCCGCCGCCGACCACCGGCGTCACGCTGACGCCGCCGCCGACCACGAAGCCCCCGACGTCGAACCCGACCGTCACGGTGCCCACGGAGGTGCCGACCACGGTGCCGACGTCGGTGCCCACCTCGGTCCCGACCTCGATCCCGACGACGATCGTGCCGCCCACCGTCACGGTGCCGCCGGTCACGGTGCCGCCGATCACACTCCCGCCGCTGTAGCGGCGGTGAGCGGCGGCGTTGAGGGGCGCTGCCGCGAACGGGGTGAGGGCCCCGCCGGCGTTGAGGGGCGCCGGCGGGGCTTCCCCTGACTCCTTGCCGAGCGCGCGACCTACAGCCGCGCGTCCGGGTCCGCCGCCGCCGCGACGGCGCGGTGCGACCGTTCCTGCAGCTCGGCCCACACGGCGTTCGTCTGGTCCACGCAGACCACCACGAGGTCGCCGGGGTTCGCCTTGTCCAGCGCCCGCCGGGTCGCCGCGAGCTCGTCCAGCACGACCTCCAGGTCACGGCACCGCGCGCCCGCGTCCATCCGCGCGCGCACGCCCTCCACGACCAGCGACGCGGTCTCGCCCGGGGCGCGGCGGCGCAGGTTGCGGTCCTCGCGCACGATGATCGAGTCGAAGAACGGCGCCGCCGCCTCGCCGAGGTCGCGCATGTCCTCGTCGCGCCGGTCGCCGGCGGTCGCGATCACGCCGATCCGCCGCGGCTTCTCGATCGACCCGGGCGACGGCTCGGCCATCTTCTCCACGAAGTCGCCGAGCATCCGCATCCCGGGCGCGTTGTGGCAGTAGTCCACGACGACCTTGACGCCGCCGATCTCGGTGACGTTGAGCCGGCCGGGAGCCAGGTAGTACGACGTCTGGAACGTCCGCAGCCCCTGCCGGATGTCGTGCAGGTGCGCCCCCGCCGCGAACGCCGCGCCGGCCGCGGCCATCGCGTTCTGGACGTTCATCATCGCCTTGCCCTCGAACGTCGCGGGCAGCAGGTGCGTCCAGGCGAGCTGCATCGAACGCCGCCCGTGCCGGATCACGATCATGTCGCCGAGCTCGGAGCGTTCGAGCGTCACGGCGTGCCCGCCGCGGCGGCAGTGCTGCTCGACGATCGCGTTGTCCGGCCGCATCGAGAACCAGACCACCTCGCCCGCGCAGGCGCGGCGCATGTCCGCGACGAGGGGATCGTCGGCGTTGAGCACCGCGAAGCCGTCGCGCGGCACCGCCTCCACGACGACCTGCTTCACGGCGGCGAGCTGTTCGAGGGTGTCGATGCCGCCGATGCCGAGGTGGTCGGGAGCGACGTTGACGACGACGGCGACGTCGTTGCGCTGGTAGCCGAGGCCCTCGCGCAGGATGCCGCCGCGGGCCACCTCGAACACCGCGAAGTCGACCCGCGGGTTCTGCAGGACCATCCGCGCGGACTTCGGGCCCGACGCGTCGGAGCGGATGACCAGGCGCTCGTCGATGAGGATGCCGTCGGTCGAGGTCATGCCGACCTTGCGGCCCATCCCCTTGAAGACGTGCGCGATCATCCGCGACGTCGTGGTCTTCCCGTTCGTGCCGGTCACCGCGACGATCGGGATGCGGCTCGGCGTGCCGGGCGGGAACAGCAGGTCGAGCACCGGCTTGGCGACGTACTGCGGCTCGCCGACCGTCGGGTGCGTGTGCATCCGGAAGCCGGGGGCGGCGTTGACCTCGACGATCGCGCCGCCGGTCTCCCGGACCGGGTCGCCGATGTCCGGGGCGATGAAGTCGATGCCGGCCACGTCGAGGCCGACGACGCGGGCGGCGTTCTCGGCGATCTCGACGTTGTCGGGGTGCGCCTCGAGCGTGCGGTCGATCGAGATGCCGCCGGTGCTCATGTTGCCGGTGAGCGTGAGCTTGACCACCTCGCCCTTCGGCGGCACCGAGTCCAGCTCGTAGCCCTGCTTGCGGACCAGCTCGACCGCCGCGTCGTCCACCTTGATGCGGGTCAGCACCTTCTCGTGGCCGACGCCGCGGCGCGGGTCGGCGTTGGTCTCCTCGACCAGCTCCGCGACCGTGTGCACGCCGTCGCCGACGACGTGCGCGGCGACGCGCTCGGCGAGCGCGGCCATCGTGCCGCCGACCACGAGCACCCGGTAGTCGTTGCCGGTCACGAACGACTCCACGACCACCCAGCCGCGCCGCGACTCCCGCCGGGCCACCTCGAACGCCGCGCGCACCGCGTCCTCGTCGCGCAGGTCGAGCTGCACGCCGCGGCCGTGGTTGCCGTCCAGCGGCTTCACGACGACCGGGTACCCGATCCGCTTCGCCGCCGCGACCGCGCGGTCCGGGTCGCGCACCGACTCGCTCTTCGGGACCGGCAGGCCGGCGCTGGCGAGCAGCGAGAGCGTCAGCTCCTTGTCGCTCGCGATGTCCGTCGCGAGCGCGCTCGTCGCGCTGGTCATCGTCGCCCGGATGCGCTTCTGGTGGACGCCCTGCCCGAGCTGCACCAGGGAGTGGTCGTTGAGCCTGATCCACGGGATGTCGCGCAGCGCGGCCTCGTCCAGCAGCGCCTGCGTGCTCGGGCCGAACGCCGTGCGCTCCGCCATCAGCAGGAAGCCCTCGAGCTCCTCGGCGAGGTCGAACGACTCGTCCCTGCGCACCAGGTCGTTGACCACCCGGACCGCGAGCCGGCCCGCCGCGAGGCCGACCTTCTCGTCGCCGTAGCCGTAGATCACGTGGTACTGCCCGCGCTCCTTCGCGCCGCGCGTCTTGCCGCGCCGCAGGTCGCCGCCGGTCTCGCGCTGGAGCTGCAGGGCCACGTGCTCGATCACGTGGCCGAGCCAGGTGCCCTCCTTGAGCCGCGCCACGAACCCCTCGCTGCCGCGCGCGCAGGCGTGGTCGGCGAGGCCGGGGAGGCGTTCGAGCAGCGCCTCGGCGAAGCCGGGCAGCCGGTCGGTCGGCCACTCCTCGAGCGAGCCGAGGTCGACGAGCATGTTGACCGCCGGCTCGTACGACCAGTAGTTCGGCCCGCGGTAGACGCGCGTCTCCAGCACGCGGAGGTCCGGGCTGGGCTCGCTCACGTGTCGTCCTTCCGTCGTCGTTCGACCGCGGGCGGGTGCGCCTTGCGGCGGCGGCGGGCGTTGCGCTCGACCACGCTGTCGTCGGCGCCCTCCGCGGCGATCCGCCGGGCGAGCAGGCGGTTGAGCCGCATGCCCGTGGCGATCTCCGGGTCCTCCACGGCGTGGCGGCGTTCGGGCATCAGCGAACGGGTCCGCAGGTCGAACCGCGCGCCCGACGGCAGCGAGTGCAGCACGACGTCGGACACGAGCAGCGGCTGCGTCCGCTTCGCCGTCGGCGCGCCGGTCGTCATCCGGCTGCCGTCGAACACCGTGATCGCGCCCTTGCCGATCACCTCGACGTAGCGGCCCTCCGTCACGACCATCGCGGTGTCCTCGTCCACGCCGACGCCGAGCAGGGCGGGGGAGTGCGCGACGAGCGCGAGCAGGCGGCCGTAGCGGTTCCGCTGGGTGAAGTGCTGGTCGAAGATCACGCCGTCGATGAGCCCGAGCCCCGCGGCGAGCTGGACCATGCGCTCCTTCGGCGTCGCGCCCTCGGCGCCGGTCGCGACCATGTGCGACGTCACCACGCTCGCGCCGGCGCTGGTGCCACCGACGACCGCGCCGGCGGCGTACGCCTGCCTGATCTCCTCCCCGAGCCGGGTGCCCGCGACGACGGAGGAGAGCTTGCTCTGGTTGCCGCCGGTCATGAACACGCCGCTGACGTCGTCCAGCGCGGCGGCCGTCGCCGGGTCGTCCGCCTCGGCCCTCGTCTCGGGCCGCAGGCCGCGGACGTCGGCGACGCCGATGCGTTCGAAGATCGCCCGGTAGACCTCGGTGACCGTGTCGCCGAGCGCGGAGGCGGTGGAGATGACGGCGATGCTGGCGGCGCTGCCGCCGGCCAGCCGGGCGAACCGGTTGAGGATCGTGCGGCGGCCCAGCTTGTCCTCGGCGCCCCCGATCACCATGAGCACGCCGCGCGGCGCGTCGACGTCCGGCTCCTCCATCGTTCGAGCCTAACGGGGCGGGCGACGCCGCCGTGCGCCGAACCGTGAAGATCACCAACGCGGGGGCGGCCCACCCCCCAACTGTGAAGATCGCCACGCGGGGAGGGGGGTCCGTGGGCTTCACGGAACGGGTCCGGGCCGCGGCCGGGCGGGCCGGGCCGGGACCAGCCGGGCCGCGGCCGGCCTCCCGCTAACGCCGCGCGGGCATCCACTCCTCGAACCACCCGGCGATCCGCGTCATCCAGTCCAGCACCGCCGGGTACCGCCGCACCCCGTGCCCCTCGCCCGGGTAGATCGCGCACGCCGTCGGCACGCCCTGCTCCACCAGCGCCTGGTGGAACTCCAGCGCCTGCCCCGGCGGCGTGCAGCGGTCCACGTCGCCGGCCGTGAGGAACGTCGGCGTGCGGACGTTGTGCACCTGCAGCACCGGGCTGCGCTGCTCGCGGATGTCGTCCTTCATCGGCCCGACGAACAGCTCGTCGAAGTGCGCGATGTTGCTGGTGTAGTGCTGGCTGCGCCAGTCGGTCACCGGCGAGATCGCGACGGCCGCGGCGAAGCGGTCGGTCTGCGTCACCAGCCACGTCGTCATGAAGCCGCCGTGGCTGCCGCCTATGACGCCGAGGCGTTCGGGGTCGGCCACGCCCTGCTCCACGAGCATGTCGAGGCCAGACAGGTGGTCGGTCGTCTCGGCGCCGCCCATGTCGCCCACGACCATCGCGGCGTAGTCCTGGCCGCGCCCGGCGCTGCCGCGGACGTTCGGGACGAGGACGGCGTAGCCGCGCTGCACCAGCAGCGTGACGAACCGCTGCCGCTGCGGCGACCGGGTCTGCTCGCGCCCGACCGGTCCGCCGTGCACGAACAGCACGGTCGCGTACGGCGCCGCCACGCCCCGCGGCTCGTACAGCAGCCCCTCGATGGTGAGCCCGTCGCGCGCTTCCCAGGTGACGCGCCGCTCGGTGCCCGGAACGGCCGCGTCGCGGCCGGCCGCGAACACGTGCACCGCGCGGTCCGTCCCCGCGCCGACCAGCGCGAGCTGCGCCGGCCGGTCCCACGCCGACACCTCCAGCACCGCGCTGCCGTCCGGCAGCGGCGCGAAGCGCGGGTGCAACGTCGAGCCCACCGCGCCGACCCAGAGGTCACCCGAGACGGTGTCGCCGACGACGGTGTCGAGGCCGCGCGCGCCGGCGTAGACGAGGCTGCCGTCGGCGCGCCACGCGACGTCCGAGACGTCCACGCCGTGCGTCTCGCGCGGGGTCGCCTCGCCGGTCTCCACGTCGACGGTGAGCAGCTCGCCGGCCACGACCCACCGGTCGGAGCAGACCGCCTCGACCACCGCGACGGAGCGGCCGTCGGCGGTCGCGGCGGGCCAGCCGAGCTGGCGGCCCTCGCGCGGCTTGTAGACGACGCGCTCCTGGCCGGTGGCGACGTCGACCAGCGCGAGCGGCGCGTCGTACCAGGCGTCCTCGCCCGGGCTCTCCGAGACGATGGCGGCGACGGCGTCGTTGCCGCACCAGGTCGCCTCCCACACGTTGAGGCCCTCGCGGGACAGCGGCGTGAGCGTCCGCGCGGCGACGTCGTAGCGGTACGCCCGCCGCCACAGGTGCGACGTCTCGCCGGTGCTGACGTGGGGTAGCCAGTCGGGCCGCTCGGCGCCGTCCGGGACGCGCCCGGAGCCCTCGACGCCGGACTTCTCGGCGCCCGCGTCGGCGACGCCGAGCACCAGGCTCCGTCCGTCCGGCGACCACGACAGCCACTCGATCGACCCGTCCACCTCCGGCGCCGCCCACGCCTCGCCGAGCCGCCCGGCCTGCAGCAGGTGCAGCCCGAAGCGGCCGCGGTGCGCGCGGTCGGACAGGAACGCGATCGTCCGCCCGTCCGGCGACCAGGCCGGCATCCGGTCGTCGCCGGGGCCGTTGGTCACCTCCTCGACCTCGCCGGTCGCGACGTCGACGACGCAGACCCTGGTCACCGGGTCCGCGTCGAGCGAGTCGCGCCGGAGGCCGGTGAACGCGACCCGCGTCCCGTCCGGTGACGCGCTGAGGTCGGTCGCGGCCGACACCGTGCCGAACGGCTCGGCGAGGCTCCGGATCAGGTCGCTGACCTCGCGGTACAGGGCGGTGTCGCGTACGTCCTCCAGCATGGGTGGAGCGTACGGCGCCGCCGCGCGGCTACACAGGGGCGAGGTAGTAGACGGTGCCGGTGCCCGTGCCGCCGGACACCGCGACCGTCAGCGTGCAGCGGCCGCCCAGCAGGAGCCCGGACTCGGAGTCGAACCCGCGCTCGTAGTCCCACGCGTCCGCGAAGATGCGGCCACCCAGGTCGCAGACCGCCTCGGCCCAGCAGTATCGCCCGTTGTGGCTGATGTCGACGCGGTAGTTGCCCGGAGGGCCGACGAACGTGCACGTGCCGCGGACGCCGCCGGTGGACACCGCGGCGCACATCACGACCGGGGTCGCGGCCGACGCGGGCGGTGCGGCCACGGTCAGCGCGAGGGTGCCGGCGGTGGCGAGCGCCGCCGTCGTGAGCACGCGAGTGAACATCGAAGTGCCTCCCCGTTGACGCGGAGAGGGATGCCCCGTCGTCGGCACACGCGCGGCGAGCCGCTGCTTACAAGTGAGGGCTCACCCCCGGCTAGAAGACCGGGATGATGTCCTCCGCCGAGATGTCGCCGACATCCACGCCGTCGAGGTCGAGCTCGGGGATCGCGGGGAACTCGATGCCCCAGCGCTCGACGATCGCGCGCACCTTGGCGATGGCGACCTTCCAGTTCTCCGCCTGCTCGTCGTACGTCAGCACGCCGAGCCCGGCCTGGCGGGCGTAGTCGATCAGCACGCGGTGGTTGTCGAGGAAGTACGGCGGCAGGTCCCAGAACTGCGGCGGCGGCTCCCACAGGATCATCGACAGGAACACGAAGCCGGCGCGGAGCTGGCGGGTGATGTGCTCCTTGTGCTCCTCGGTGAGGCCGGGCCAGTCGTTCTCCAGCAGCGTCATGCAGATCTGCAGGTGGCGGCTCTCGTCGCGGCCGATGCGCTTGAACACCTCGTGGAACACCTGGTGCTTCGAGCCCGTCGCCATGCCCCGGAACAGCGTCGAGGAGGCGACCTCGCCCATCATGAACGACGTGAAGAGCACCGCCATCGGGTACTTGCCGAGGCTCTTCGAGTAGCCGTTCCAGTAGCGGCCGCCGTTGTGGTACAGCCACGAGATGTTGTTGTGCGCGGCGCGTTCCAGGTCGTCCTGCGGCTCCCAGTCGAGCGGGCCGCCGGGCCAGAGCTTGGTGATCGCGCGCTGGCAGCACTCCTCGTGGTTCATCTCGTCACGGGTGATCGAGAAGAAGCACTTCCGGACCGGGTCTTCCTGGTGCATCTCGAACGCGTGGATGGTCGCGCGGGCGAAGACCGCCGGGCCGCTCGCGTCGAAGTTCGCGAGGAGCGACCACCAGTACATCATCCCGAGGCGCTCCTCCCGGCTGAAGTCCTCCGGGTGCAGGTCGTCCCACGGGAGGTCGGACGGGTTCCACAGCATCGTCTTCGACTTCTCGTAGATCTCGACGAGCTTGGGGGTCTCGACCCGCCACTCCATCGGGTAGATGTTGGGCTGCGGGATCTCGGGCGCGGGCCAGAACCCGCCTTCCGGCACGACGATCTGCGACATGCGACCACCTTACAGGTCGCTGCGCGAAGTGCAAGCGAGTGTCACATCTCGGGCGCGCGTCGGTTCGCGGGCACGGCGGAGGTGACGCCGCGGGTCAAGAGTGGGCCGTTCGGGCGCCGATACGTCCGGTACGTCCCGTACCGGAGGTTGACCCAGATGCCACTCGGACTCGCCGTCGGCGACGCGTCGTGGCGCGTCGGCTCGCCCGACGTGCTGCACGCGTTCTTCTCGACCATCAGCGTCCGCCTCGAACCGCTCGGCTGGGGCACCCGCTTCCCGGCCCTGCTCAACGACCTCTACCAGGGCGAGCTGCCGGTGGGCGCGGTCGAGACGGCGCTGTCGGAGCTGCTGCTCGCCCGCCGGGAGCTGGCGCTGCTGCCGTCGAGCGCGGTGGTGTGGGACGCCGACGACCCGGCGGCGCCGCCGCCGTGGGGCGACGCGGTCGCCGCGCCCGACCTCGCGCACTGCTTCTGGACCGAGGACGGCCGCGGGCTGTTCGACGTGGTCGCCGCCGCGCTGGTGCTGCTGCGCGAGGAGCCCGCCGGGTCGCTGCGGATCGTGGAGACGGTCGCGGCCTAGCCGTAGTAGACGTACGTCCCGATGCTCGTCGCGACGGCGCTGGTGCCCGCCTGCAACGCGGTCAGCGTCAGCGTGCACACGCCGCCGCCCCAGCCGCCGAAGCTCGCGGTCGACGTCACGGTCGCGCTGCCCGAGGGGCCGCCGCCGGAGCAGGACAGCGTGGCCTGCACGGCGCCGCCGGCGACGACGACATAGACGGTGCGGTACGCGCCGAACGAGTTGTTGCCCATCGGCGGCAGGCCCTCGGTGTAGCAGGACGAGGAGGCGCCGGACGCCGCCGCGGCGAGGAACGTCGCGCACGTCGGCACCGGCGGCGCGGCGGCACCCGCGGGCGCGGCGGGCAGGGCGGCGGCGACGGCGAGCAGGGCAGGGGCGAGGAGCGCGCGCATGAGGAGGGGCCTTCCGGTCGAGGGGGACCCCGAGGGTACCGAGCCGGCCCGCGCCCGGCTACGGGCGGCCAGGCGCGGCCACGCGCCGCCCTACGGCCGGCGGCGCTTGAGCAGCACGGTCATCCGGGTGCCCGCGGCCGAGAGTCCCACGGCCTCCCAGCCCAGCTCGCCGAGCCGCGCGAGCTCGCGCTCCATCGCGGCGACGTCGGGCGTGTAGCCGGGGTGCGTGGACGGCAGGCCGTCACCGGCGAACGCGTACTCCCACGGCTCGCTCGCCGGCGCCTCGGCGGCGGGCGCCGCGACCGCCTCGGGTTGCGGCTCCGGCTCCGGCACCGCGGCGAGCGGGGCGCGCGGCGCCGGCTCGTAGTCGGCCGCCCAGAACCGGTGCAACGCCGCGTCGATGGCCCGCGGCGTCGCGACGGCCAGCGAGATGGTGAGCAGCCCGGTCGCGTCGCGCAGCGCCTCGACGGTGTAGCGGTCGGTCGGGTCGGCGACGGCGACGCGCAGCCACGTGGCGCCCGCGTCGATCGGCACCGCGCCGAGCATCTCGGCGGTCAGCCGCGGGACCTTGCGGGCGATCTCGACGGGAACGTCGATCGCCGACGGGTCGACGTACTCGAAGCCGAGGATCGTGCCGAGGCCCTGCGCGACCTGCACGTCGGTGGCGAGCCCGAGCGCGACGACGATGCCGCCGAGCCGCTGGCGCGGGACGGTCGCCTCTTGGTGGGCGAGGCAGGTGTCGAGCTGCGCGGGCGTGATGACGCCGGCCGCCACGAGCGCCTCGCCGAGGCGCAGCCGCTGGCCCGGGGCGGCTTCGGTGCCGCGGTTCCCGTGCACGGCGACGATGCGCGTCGGCGGCACGTGCAGCGTCGTGTCGACGGCGTACTGGAAGTCCCCGAGGTTCCCCGTCACCCGTACTGCGTCGGCACGTACGCCGCCGCCGGACACCGCCCGTTGGGACTAGTTCGTTGCGCCGAACACCAGCTCCGCGGCGACCGAGTGGCGGCCGGTCAGCCACAGCCCGAGCTGCTCCGCGGTCCCGCGCACGACCTGCCCGCGGCCCATCGAACGGCCGTGGTCGGTGGGCACGATCCGGTACCGGCGCAGCTTGGCCGCGCCGAACAGCAGCCCCTCGCGCAGGATCGCCTTCGCGCTGGCCTCCGGCACCTCGCGGGAGCGGCCGGTGCCGCGCAGCACGTCCTGGTGGTGCACCGCCAGGTCCTGCAGCAGGCCGTACGACGCGACGAGGGAGAGGAACGCCGGCTTGTCCGCCCAGCGCCGCGCCCGGTCGAGCAGCTCGTCGCGGGAGAGGGACTTCATGCTCGCGACGATGCGGTCGTTGCCGGCGCCGATGCGGCCGAGCGCCTTGACGTACTCCGCCGGCGCGGCGTCGATGCCGAGCACGTGGGCGAGGACGTCGCGCGGCGCCCACTCGGCGCACAGCGTGGTGCCGTGCTCGAACTCGTCCGGCGGCAGCGACTCCAGGGTCTCGAGGAACGCCTTCCGCTCGCGTCGGTAGTCCTGCTCTCCGGGGAACATGGCCGCGAGTGTACGAGGCGCCCGGAACGGGCAGGCACCGGCCGAGGAGAGAGAACGGAGCGCGGCTGTGCTGAGCAAGGTGGCCTGGAAGGTGACCGCGACGGCGTCCACGCTCGTCGCGGCGCGGCTGACCGCCAAGGCGGTCACGGGCGGGTGGAAGAAGGTCAAGCGGAGCGACCCGCCCGCCAACCCCGCGGCGCCGACCACCACCTGGGGCGAGGCCGTCGGCTGGGCGGCGGCGAGCGGCGTGGCCATCGCGCTCGCTCGCCTCGCCGCCCGCCGCGGCGCGGCCGGCGTCTGGAAGAAGGCGACCGGCCACCTGCCGCCCGGCCTGGAGGAAGCGGCCGCGGCGTAGCCTCCTCCCCGACACAGGGGAGGACGCATGGAGCTACGGCACCTCGACACGTTCGACGCGGCCTGGGCCGTGTGGCCGCGCGGCGACCGGCCGGCGGCGCTGCGCGAGGCGGCGGAGGAGTTCCGGCGCGGCTTCACCGGGCTGGTCCGCGGCGTGCGCACCGTCGACCTGGTGTCGGCGCCGTACCCGGCCAAGTACGCGTTCGCCGGCGCGGCGCGCGCGGTCAACCCGTTCGTCACGCTCGTCAACCGGCTCGTCGTGGTCCGCTACGACGACCTCTCCGGCACCACCCGGACCCTCGTCTGGGAGCCGACGCTGCCGGCCGGCAGCCGGCACGCGCCGTTCTACGCGACGCTGGCCACGAAGTTCCCGAGCGCGCTCGAACGCGTCCTCGCGCCCGAGCACCACACCGTCCCGCAGGCGCTGGCCTCCGTCGGCCTGTCGCCCGCGGACGTGGACGTCGTCCTGTTCGACCACCTGCACGTGCAGGACCTGGCCATGCTGCTCGGGACGCGGGCGAGCGAGCCGCTGTTCCCGAACGCGACGTTCCTCTGCCAGGGCCGCGAGCTCGACACGCTGCGGTCGGTGCACCCGATGCAGTGGGCCTGGTACGTCGGCACCGACCTCGACGACGTACGGCTGGACAGCGTGGTCACGCTCGACGGAGACGTGCTGCTCGGCGACGGCGTCGCGGTGATCCGCACGCCGGGCCACACCGACGGCAACCAGACGCTCGTGCTGCGCACCGAGTCGGGCGTCTGGGTGTCCAGCGAGAACGGCGTCGCGCTCGACAACTGGCACCCCGAGCTCTCCCGCATCCCCGGCCTGCGGACGTACGCCGCCGAGATGGGCCGCGAGGTCGTGCTCAACGCGAACACGCTCGAGGACTCGATCGACCAGTACGACTCGATGGTGCTGGAGAAGGCGCTCGCCGACCCGGTCGCCGGGACGCCGTGGCGGCAGATCCTGCCGTCGAGCGAGCTGGCGCCGTTGAAGCGGCAGTGGCCGCTGGTGCCGACCCGGCTGGCCGGCGGGCTGAACGTGCGCTCGGTCGCGGCCCCGGTGGCGGCCCGCGCATGAAGGCGGTCACCCTCGACCCGACCGGCGACCTGCTCTGGACCGAGGTGCCGGAGCCGGTGCCCGGCCCCGGCCAGGTGCGGCTACGGGTCGCGGCCTGCGGCGTCTGCGGGTCGGACATGCACCTGCGCGGCATGGGCATCCTGCCGCCGGGCTACGTGATGGGCCACGAGTTCGCCGGCGTCGTGGACGAGGTAGGCCCGGGCGTGACCGGCTGGTCGGCCGGTGACGCCGCGGCGGTGTACCCGTTCGTCCCGGCGGACGCGCACGACATGGCCGCGTCGATCACCGGCATCGGCTGCGGGGGGCCGGCCGGCGGGCTCGCGGAGGCGGCCGTGGTGCCGGCCGACCGGCTCTGGCGGCTGCCCGCCGGGATGAACGTCGTCCACGGCGCGCTCGTCGAGCCGCTCGCGGTGGCGCTGCACGCGCTGGACGTGGCGGGCGTGACGCCGGACGACGCGGTCGCGGTGGTCGGCGCGGGGCCGATCGGCGCGCTCACCGCGGTGGCGCTGCGGGCGCGCGGGATCGCGAACGTCGCCGTCGTGGAGCCGAACGAGGGCCGCCGCGCGCTGGTCGACGGGCCGGCGTTCGGGCTGGAGGGGGTGCACGAGGCGCTCATGGCGGCGCTCGGGGGGCCGCCGCGGGTGGTGTTCGAGTGCGCGGGGCACCCGACCGCGCCGGGGCTCGCGCTGGAGCTGGTCGCGCCGAGCGGCGTGGTGGCGTTGCTCGGCGTGCTGAGCGACCCGGTGCCCATCTCGCAGCTCCTCCTGATGGTGAAGGAGGCGCAGCTCCGGGCGTCGTTCTGCTACCGGCCGGCGTCGTTCGACGAGGCGGTGGGGCTGCTCGCGAACGGGCAGGTGCCGGTGGACCGGCTCGTCACGTCGCGGCGGCCGATGGCGCAGACGGACGCGGTGATGACCGAGCTGCGCTCGCCGGGGACGAACGAGCTCAAGGTGCTGCTGGAGCCGTAGGGGCGCGCTACGCCGCGTAGTGCTCGGACGGGCAGCTCGACACCGCGGCGTCGACGGTCTCGTACGTCGGGATCAGCGTGTCGAGGCGGGTGAGGCCGAGGACGCGGCGGACGATGGCCTGCGGCGCGGCGAGGTGCAGCGAGCGGCCCTCGTGGCGCAGCCGCTTGTGGCCGCCGACGATGACCGAGATGCCGACCGAGTCGAGGAACTCCACGCGTTCGAGGTCGAGCACGACGAGCGTCGAGCCGCTGGCGCTGGCGTCCACGAGGTCCTGGCGCAGCCGCGGCGCGGTCGCCAGGTCGAGGTCGCCGTGGGGCGCGACGAAGCGATGACCAGCACATGCGCCGGGTGGGGCGAGCGTGTCGTTCATGGAACGACCTGTGCCTTCTTGAGAGGCGCGGCTCGAGACGTCTGACACGGCAAGGAGTCCGGCGAGGCGGCAGGCCGGCACGCGCGAAATCAAGATCCGACCTGACGCCGACATTACGCGCGGTTGGTGACGTTTGGGAAGCAGCCGCGCGGTGGCGGCGGGGCTACGGACGGCTTACCGCCTGGGGGGCTAGGCGATGACGATCTCGCCGAACACCTTCCGGACCAGCGGCTCGAAGTGCTCCAGCGGCTCGGCGTCGTAGTCCGGGTCGAACGCCGCCTGGTCCCACTCGTCGGTGAACCGCTCCGCGGCGGCGTACCAGGGCTCGTCCCGGTACTTCAGCCGCGCGTCGGGGTCCTTGCCGAGCAGGTGGTAGTAGTGCCGGCCCTGGAAGTCCTGGTGGGTCAGCACGATCCGGTAGGTCTCCTCGGAGACGTACGGCTTGAGGATCTCGGCGGCGATGGCCGGGTGGTTGGCGACGCTGATGACCTTGCCCATGTCGTGGCAGAGCGCGCCCACGACGAGGTCGTCCGGCGCGCCGGCCCGCTCGGCGAGGGTGGCGGTCTGCAGGGCGTGCGCGAGCTGGTCGACGCCGAAGCCGCCGCTGAACCCCTGCAGCGTGCGCAGCATGGCGAGGACGCGGTCGGCGACGTTCGCCTGGTACGGCGCCGTCTCCTGCGCGATCACGACCCAGTCGTCGACGCTGCCCTGGTCCATGCGGGTGAACGCCATCGCCGCCTCCGTCGCTGCTGCCGGTGCCCGTCCGGTGCCGCCGCCGATGGTACGACTCGTTCTGTGAAGATCACCACGCGGGGAGGGGGGTCGCTGGGCCGCACAGAACGGGTCGGCCGCCGGGCCGGCCCGCCCCGCGCGGTGCTGCCGCCGCTCGCGGTGCTGCCGGCCCCGCGGTGCCGCCGCCCCCCGCGGCGAGGGTAGGTCGCGGCGGGTAGCAGGAGGGTCGCGGAGCGTCGCCGAAGTGCGTTCGGTATGAGAGCCCGCGCCCTGCTGCTCGCCGCCGCCCTGCTCGCGCCGCTCGCCCCGGCCGCCGTGGCGGAGCCGGCGACGACGTACGACGTCAAGATCCGCTGGACCGAGCACGGCATCCCGCACATCGAGGCCCGCGACTACCCGTCGCTCGGCTACGGCTACGGCTACGCCGTCGCCTCCGAGACCATCTGCGTGCTCGCCGACACCTACACCACGGTGCGGGCCCAGCGGTCGCGCTTCTTCGGCCCCGACGCGGGCTACAGCTACCGGGCCAACGGCTCCACCGTGACCAACCTGAACAGCGACTTCTTCTACCAGCAGATCATCGACGACAAGCGCGTCGAGAGGCTGCTGAGCGGCCCCGACGCGCCCCGCCAAGAGATCCGCGACGGCGTCCGCGGCTACGTCGACGGCTACAACCGCTGGCTCGCCGACGTCGGCGGCGCGGACGGCGTGACCGACCCGGCCTGCAAGGGGAAGCCGTGGGTCACGCCGATCACGGAGATGGACGCGTACCGGCGCTTCTACCAGCTCGCGCTGCTCGCCAGCAGCGGCGTCGCGATCGACGGCATCGGCGCGGCGCAGCCACCTACGCCCGCCGCGCCGGTGCCGGCGCTCAAGGCGGGCGCGACGGCGGCGGCGCTGCGCGAGGAGTTCCAGCGGCTGGCGATCGGCTCCAACGCCGTCGCGCTCGGGACCGACGCGACGGACAACGGCCGCGGCCTGCTGCTCGGCAACCCGCACTTCCCCTGGATCGGCTCGGAGCGCTTCTTCCAGGCGCACCTGACGATCCCGGACGAGCTCGACGTCGCGGGCGGCTCGCTGCTCGGCGTGCCGCTCGTGCTGATCGGGCACACCGCGCACCAGGCGTGGAGCCACACGGTCTCGACGGCGTACCGGTTCACGCCGTTCCAGGAGACGCTCGTCCCCGGCTCGCCGACGACGTACCTCTACGACGGCGTCCCGACCGAGATGACCTCGCGCGAGGTCACCGTCGACGCGCTGGTCGGCGGCAAGCTCGAGAAGCGCAGCCGCACGCTCTGGTCGACCAAGCACGGCCCGGTGTTCACGTCGATCCTCGGCATCCCGCTGCCGTGGACCCCGGGGACGGCGTTCGCGATGGGCGACGCCAACGCCCCGAACTTCCGCTACCTCAACCACTTCTTCGAGGTGAACCACGCGCAGAGCGCCCGCGAGGTGCTCGACACCCTCAAGCGCAACCAGGGCATCCCGTGGGTCAACACGATCGCCGCGGACGACAAGGGCGAGGCGCTCTACGCCGACATCTCGGTGACGCCGCACGTCACCGACGTGCACGCGCGCACCTGCTCGACGGCCGTGGGGCAGGCGACGTTCGCGGCGTTGCGGCTGCCGGTCCTCGACGGCTCGCGCTCGTCGTGCGAGTGGGGGAGCGACCCGGACTCGAAGCAGCCGGGCACGTTCGGCCCGTCGAGCATGCCGTCGCTGATCCGCGACGACTACGTGACCAACTCGAACGACTCGTACTGGCTGGCCAACCCGGCGCAGCCGCTGGAGGGCTTCGCGCAGATCATCGGCGACGAGCGCGCCGAGCGGACGACCCGCACGCGGTCCGGGCTCGTGATGGTCGCGGAGGAGCTGGCGAACGGCGGCCGGTTCAGCCGCCAGGAGCTGCAGGACCTCCTGTACTCGAACCGGCAGCACTCGTTCGAGCTGACCCGCGACGACCTGCTCACCATGTGCCGCGCGTTCCCGGGCTACGCGCCGTCGTCCAACGGCCCCGTCGCGACCGGCAACGCCTGCGACGTGCTGGAGGCGTGGGACGGCACCGACAACCTCGACGCGCGCGGGGCGCTGCTGTTCCGGCGGTTCTGGACGCGGGCGATCGCCGTGCAGGCCGCGGTGCTGACCAACGCGCAGCGGGCGCCGGTGTGGCTCGTGCCGTTCGACGCGAACGACCCGGTGCACACGCCGCGCGGCCTCAACGTCGCGAACCCGCTCGTGCAGCGGGCGTTCGGCGACGCCTTGGCGGACCTGGCCGGCGCGGGCATCCCGCTCGACGCCCGGCTCGGCGACTGGCAGGTCGACGTGCGGCCCGACGGCACGCGCACGCCGTACCACGGCGGCCCCGGCACGCTCGGCGTCTTCAACGCGCTGAACTCGTCGTGGAACGCGTCGAAGGGCTACGTCGGCCCGCTGGCGCACGGGTCGTCGTTCATCCAGGTGGTGGCGTTCGACGGCGACGGCTGCCCGGACGCGCGGACGATCCTCACGTACTCGCAGTCGACGAACCCGAACAGCCCGCACTACGCGGACCAGACGCGGCTCTACTCGGGCGGCGGCTGGGTGACGGACCGGTTCTGCCGGAGCGACGTGCGGGACAACGCGGTCGGCGAGCTGCACCTCAAGGCGTAACCGCGTCCCCGGCGAGCAGCGCGTCCAGCCAGGAGAAGTTCGCGACGTCCGGGTCCTCGGCGGCCCGGGCCAGCGAGCGCGGCTCGCCCGGCACGACCCGCAGCCCCAGCGCGCGGCGGAACGGCTCCGCGCCGAGCGTGACGTAGACGGCGGCGCCGTCGCGCACCTCGGTCAGGAACACCAGGCCGGCCGGGTCGTACGGCGCCACGGCCGGCCGCAGGTCGGCCAGGATCGCGCCCGCCCGCGCGGCCAGCTCGCCGCGCAGCCCGTCGACGCGGATCGCCACCTCGTCGGCCGCGGCGTCGCGGGGGAGCACGACGAGCGTCGGCGGCAGCGCGCCGGTCTGCTGGAACACGACGTCCGCCTCGCGCACCCAGCGCAGGCAGAGGTCGTCGAACAACGCAGCGATGCCGCTCACAGCGAGCCAGCATAGGGTCGGCGGCATGACCGAACCGAGCGCGCTCGACCGCCTCGTCGACGAGTTCCTCGACTGGCAGTGGGAGACCAACCCGGTGCTGGCCACCGCCCTCGGCGTCGACGGCCACGACGACCGGCTGCCCGACCTCAGCGCGGGCGGGTTCGAGCGGCGCGCCCGCGAGGAGGACGCCTGGCTCGAACGCTTCCGCGCGCACGCCGACGCCACGCTGAACCCCGACGAGCGGATCGACCGCGACCTCGCGATCTCGACGCTGCGCGGCGCGCAGGTCGAGCGCGACTGGGCGGTGTGGCGGCGCAACCCCGACACCTACACGGGCCCGCTGCTCAACGGCGTCTTCGTGATGTTCCTGCACCGCTCGCACCCGGAGGAGCACCTGGCCCGCAGCGCCGCCGCGCGGCTGCGCCGGGTCCCCGAGGTGCTCGCCGACGCCCGTGCCAACCTCGACGCCGACCTGGCGAGCCCCTTCCTCGTCGGCCGCGCGAAGGGCCAGGCGCAGGCCGGCATCGCGTACGCCCGCGACCTGGTGCCCGCCGAGGTGTCCGACCCGGCGCTGCGGTCGCTGCTCGCCGAGGCGGGCGAGGTGGCGGCGGCGGCGTTCGAGGAGTTCGTGACGTTCCTCGACGACCTGCAGGACAAGGCGAGCGGCCCATACGCGATCGGCGAGGAGACGTACTCCGGGCTGCTGCGCGAGCGGGAGGGGCTCGGCTACGGCGCCCGCGAGCTGCGCGATCGCGGCGAGCGGGCGTACGAGGAGCTGGCCGCCGACATGCGCCGGCGGACGAAGGAGATCGCCGGGCATGACGACTGGCGCCGCCTGCTGGAGGAGCTGAACGCCGACCACCCGGCCACGCCGGAGGCGATGCGCGAGGCGTACGCCGACTGGACGGAGCGCGCGCGGGCGTTCTGCCGCGAGAACCAGCTCGTCACGCTGCCCGAGGGCGAGGAGTGCCTGGTCGAGCCGTCGCCGCCGTTCCAGCGGCCGGTGCTCGCGGTCGCCTCGTACATGACGCCGCCCGCGTTCCGGGCCGGGCGGACCGGGCACTTCTTCGTGCCGTTCCCGCCGGAGGGGACCAGCCCGGAGGACGTGCAGAAGCGGCTGTCCACGAACTCGTTCCACTCGATCCCGACGATCTCGGTGCACGAGGCGTACCCGGGTCACCACTGGCACCTGACGTGGGCGCTCGCCCAGCCGCGGCCGCTGCGCAAGGTCGTCGGCACGGCGTACTTCGTGGAGGGCTGGGGCCTCTACAGCGAGGAGATGATGAAGGAGCAGGGCTTCTTCACCGACCCGCGGCACGAGCTGTGCCAGGTGGACGCGCGGCTGTTCCGCGCGGCGCGCATCGTCGTGGACACGTCGCTGCACCTCGGCGAGATGACCGTGGACGAGGCGGTGGACTTCATGTCCAGCAAGGCGTCGCTGTCCCGGCCGACGGCGCAGACGGAGGTGCTGCGGTACTGCGCGTGGCCGACGCAGGCGGCGTCGTACCTCACCGGCGCGCTGGAGATCGCGCGGATCAGGGACCGCTGGTTCGCGGAGGCGCGGGGGTCGCTGCGGGAGTTCCACGACGCGATCGGCGGCTCCGGGCGGATGCCGCTGAACCTCGCCGAACGCGCGGTGCTCGGCGGCTGACGTGCGCCGCCCCCTCGCCGCGCTGGTCGCGGTCACCGTCGCGGCGGCGCCCGCGTGCACGTTCGGCGTGCGCCGCGCGAAGCCACGGCAGTCCGCGCGGCCGGGCACGGCGACGCCGACCGAGACGCCGAGCCGGACGCCGCGACCCACCGCGGGCGGGAGCGCCTCGCCGGCCGGCTGCCCGGCCGACTACGCCGCGCCCGACCCGAAGCGGCCGCGGATCCGGCTCGCGTTCGTGCTCGGCGACGACGGGCGGACCGTGACCGGGACGGAGCAGGTGACGTTCACGCCGGACCTGCCGGTACGCGACGTGGTGTTCCGCGCCTGGCCCAACTCGCCCGGCAGCGTGGACGAGGGCGGCCGGCTCGAGGTCACGTCGGCGAGCCTGCCGATGACCGTGGAGAAGGCCGGCGCGGGCAAGGGCGCGCCGGGCACGCTGGTCCGCCTCGCGCTGCCGGCCGAGTCGCCGGCGGGGAAGGCGGTCACGGTCGACCTGTCGTTCCGGCTCCGGCTGCCGCACTCGAGCATCGAGCGGTACGGCTACGACGAGCAGGTGGCGTGGTGGGGCAGCGGCCACCCGCTGCTCGCCTGGCAACGCGGCCGCGGCTGGGCGACCGAGCCGGCCGCCGGCATCCTCGGCGAGACCGCGGCGAGCGAGGCCGCCGACTACACCGTCGACGTCGTCGCGCCCGCGCGGTACACGGTCGTCGGCAACGGCCTCACCGGCGCGCCGCAGGAGCTCGACGACGGCCGGCTGTCGTGGTCGTGGCACAACCCGGTCGCGCGCGACGTGGCGGTGGTGGCGGGCCGGTTCGAGATCGAGACGTTCGACGCGGGCGGCACGCCGGTGCTCGTCGCCGTCGAGCGGCGCCTGGACCCGGCGACCACGGTCGGGCCGATCCGGGCGAACCTCGTGGAGGCGATGACCGACTTCCGGCGCGCGTTCGGCCGCTACCCGTACGACTCGCTGACCGTCGTCGCGCTGCGCGCGATCGGCGGCGCGGGCGTGGAGTACCCCGGCCTGTTCTTCGTGGGCAACCGCCGCTACGACGTCGTCGTGCCGCACGAGCTCGCGCACGAGTGGTTCTACGGCCTCGTCGGCAACAACCAGGCCGTCGACCCGTGGCTGGACGAGGCGTTCGCGACGTACGGCGAGGCGCTCGTCAACGGCAGCGCCTACGAGTACCTCCCCGCCTTCGACGCGGAGGGCGACGTCGGCGCGCCGATGACGTACTGGAACGAGCACGCGGAGCCGTACGGCACGATCGTCTACTCGAAGGGCGCCGCGGCGCTGCTGCTCGGCCGGGAGGAGTCGGGCAGGTCGTTCGACGAGGCGCTGCGCTGCTACGTCCGCGCCAACGCCTACGCCGTCGCGACGCCCGGCGACCTGCGCCGCGCGCTCGCCGGCCTGCGCAGCGCGGTCGCCCTGCTGGAGGAGGCCGGCGCCCTCTAGCCCGCGCCCGCTAACCCAGGAACGGCAGCTTGCGCAGGCCGGCCGACGCAGCCTTGACGTAGTCCGCGACGATCGTCGGCGCGATCGTGTCCAGCGCGGTGCCGAGCATCGCGTCCACGCCGACGAGGTAGCGCGCCATCGGCACCGGGCTGGCCAGCGCGAGGCGGATCGCCCGGGCCACCCAGATCGGGTCGGGCAGCCGCTCGGCGGCCGTGGAGAGGCCGTGCGCGCGGCCGTACGCGGAGGCGTACGGGCCGCCGTACTCCTCGGGCATCCGCTCCTTGGCCTGGCTCCAGATGCCGGTCCCGAAGCCGCCCGGCTCGACCAGGATGACCTTGACGCCGAACTGCGCGACCTCCTGGCGCAGCGCGTCCGACAGCGCCTCCAGCGCGTGCTTCGACGCGCAGTACCAGCCGGTCATCGGCGTCACGACCCGGCCCGCGATCGAGGAGATGTTCACGATGCGGCCGTCCCCGCGCTCCCGCATGCCGGGCAGCACCAGGCGGCAGATCCGCATGGGGCCGAGGACGTTGGTCTCGAAGATCTCGCGCGCGGCGTCGTCGGTGGTCTCCTCGATCGGCGCGCCGAAGCCGTAGCCGGCGTTGTTCACGACGCACCACAGGCCGCCGTCCGCGGTCATCGCGGCGACCTCGGCGAACGCCTGCTCCGTCGATTCCGCGTCGGCCACGTCGCAGACCACGTGGCGCACCACGGCGCCCCGCTCGGCGGCCGTCTTGAGGAGGTGCTCGCCCTTCTCCTCGCTGCGCACGGTCCCGATGACGTCGTACCCGTGCTTCGCCAGCTCGACCGCGGTCGAGAGGCCGATGCCGCTGTTCGCTCCCGTGACCACGAGGCTGCGTCCCATGTCGGTAAGGTCTGCGCCCGTGACGGATTCCGCAAACGCGCCGCTGGACGTGCTGGTCACGCGGCTCGACCCGGGGGTGCCGCTGCCGTCGTACGCGCACCCCGGCGACGCGGGCGCGGACGTCGTGACGACCGTCGACGTGACGCTGGCGCCGGGGGAGCGGGCGATCGTCGGGACCGGCATCGCGATCGCGCTGCCCGAGGGCTACGCGGCGTTCGTGCACCCGCGCAGCGGCCTGGCGACGCGCGGCCTCGGCATCCAGAACGCGCCCGGGACCGTCGACGCCGGCTACCGCGGCGAGATCAAGGTCATCCTCGTGAACTCCGACCGGCACGACGCAGTAGCGTTGCGGCGCGGCGACCGCATCGCGCAGCTCGTGATCCAGCGGGTGGAGCGGGCGGCGTTCCGCGAGGTGGACGACTTGCCGACGTCGGACCGCGGCTCTGGTGGCCACGGCTCGACGGGACGATAGAAGGAGCAACGCCGTGGCGTTCGGTCGCAAGAAGCGTGACAAGGACGAGGCACCCGAGCCGGCCGCGCCCGCCGAGGAGGCGCCGGTCCTCGAGCCCGTCGCGAAGACGACGGGCCCGTTCGACTCGGCCGACGTGCCGGAGGGCGACGAGGTCGCCCGGGTGGACCTCGGCGGCGTCCAGGTGCCGATGGCGCCCGAGATGGAGGTCCGCGTCGACGTGTCGCCGGAAGGCCACGTGATGGCCGCCGTCGCGGTGCACCGCGCGAGCCAGATGCAGGTGAGCGCGTTCGCCGCGCCGCGCCGCGAGGGCATCTGGGACGACGTGCGCACCGAGATCGCGCAGTCGCTGCGCAACGAGCAGGGCGGCGCCGCCGACGAGGCGGAGGGGCCGTTCGGCAAGGAGCTACGCGCGCGGATCCCGTCGGGCCAGCCGGGGCAGTTCGTGCCCGCGCGGTTCATCGGCGTGGACGGCCCGCGGTGGTTCCTGCGCGGCCTGATCACCGGGCCGGCCGCGACCGACCCGGCGCAGGCCGGGCCGCTCGAGGACGTGTTCCGCGGCGTCGTCGTGGTGCGCGGCAACGAGGCCATGGCGCCGCGCGACGCGCTGCCGCTGCGGCTGCCGCGCGAGGCGCAGGAGCAGCACGAGGCCGCGCAGGCCGCCGCCGAGAACGGCGCGGGCGAGGAGGGCGGCGAGGGCCGGTTCGCCGGGGGCGACTTCAACCCGTTCGAGCGCGGGCCGGAGATCACCGAGACGCGATAGCCCGCCGGCACGCGGCGAGCGCCGCGTCGCCGAGGATCGCGCGGCGTTCGCCCCACTCGGCGAGCGTCAGCGACTCCAGCGCGGCGCGCGGCAGCGCGGTGGCGTACGCCTCCGCCGCCGCGAACGGGTGCGCCGGGTCGTCCACCAGTCCCACCACCCCGGTCGGCGCGGCCGTGCGGGCCTCCGGCGGCGCCTCGCGGGCGATCGCGCGCAGCGCCGCGACCAGGCTCGCCTCGTCGTGGCGCGGCCAGGAGCGTTCGAGCTCGATGACGACCCACCGCGGCACCGCCTCGTCGGCGGCGATGCGGCGCAGCGTCTCCGCGACGCCGGTGGCCGCGATCTCCTCGGCGACGGCGGCGTTCGCCAGGCTGGTCGGCACGTCGGGGCCGAGCGTGCCCGGGATGGCGAGCAGCAGCGCGTCGACGTGATGGGTGCTCGCGTGCACGGCGGCGACGTGCGCGCCGAGCGACGTTCCGCCGACGACCCGCGCGCCGGTGGCGTCGGCCAGCGCCGCCAGGTCCCGCGCGTGCGTCGCGATCGTGTGGTCGTCCGACGGGCCGGAGTCGCCGTGCCCGCGCAGGTCGTACGTCACGAGCCGGTAGCCGGCCTGGACGCACCCGGCCCAGCAGCGGGCCGCGAACTCGCCCGTCGAGCCGACGCCGTGCGCCACCACGACGGCGGGCGCGGCCGGGTCGCCGCGCTCGGTCACCGCGAGCGCGGCACCGGCCACGGCGAGCCGCCAGGAGCGCACGGTGGGATTCTGGCGCCGTGGGAGCGCGCGGTGCCGTCGCGGCCGTGTCGGCGTTGCTGATCGCCGGCTCGGTCGCCGTCGCGGTCACGGTCGGCCCGGACCGGGCGGCGCGCATCGTGCGCGGCGCGCCCGAGGTCGTCGCGCCGGAGGACGCGCGGCCGGTGCCGGAGCTGGCCGGCGTCACCGAGTGGGTCAACTCCGCGCCGCTGTCCATGGCGTCGTTGCGCGGCCGCGTGGTGCTCGTCGACTTCTGGACGTACTCGTGCATCAACTGCCGGCGGACGTTCCCGTTCCTGCGCGCGCTGCACGAGACGTACGGCCCGCGCGGGCTCACCGTGCTCGGGGTGCACTCGCCGGAGTTCGACTTCGAGAAGGATCCGGCCAACGTCGAGCGGGCGGTCCGCTCCCTCGGCGTCACCTGGCCGGTCGCGATGGACCCGGACAAGGCGACGTGGGACGCGTTCGACAACCGCTACTGGCCCGCCGACTACGTGGTCGACGCGAACGGCCTGATCCGCGCGCAGCACGTCGGCGAGGGCGACGAGGAGGAGGTCGAGGACGCCATCCGGTCGCTGCTCGCCGACCCCGGCCCGCGCCGCGCGGCGCGCTCGGACCGCGCGCACGGGCGGCTCACGCCGGAGCTCTACCTCGGCTACTCGCGCGGCGGCCAGGTCGCCGACGGCGCCACCGTGACCCGCGCCGACGCGCCGGGCACGCCGGACGTCCCCGCCCTGACCGGCCGGTTCACCGGCGCGCTGGAGTGGGTGGCGGCCGCCGCGCCGGGTGCCACCGTGACGCTCGACTACACCGCCCGCGACGTCTACGCCGTCCTCGCGCCGCCGCCCGGCGCGCCGCCCGGGGCGGCCGGGTCGGCGCCCGGCTCGGCGTGGCGGGTCGAGGTGCTGCTGGACGGCGCGCCCGTGCCGCCGGCCCGCCGCGGCGCCGCCGTGGTCGAGGCCGGCGGGCGGACGTACGTCGACGTCGCCGCGGACGACCTGTACCACCTGCTCACCGGCCCGTCCTCCGGCCGCGACCGGGTCGCGCTGCGCGCGGAACGGGCCGGGCTGCGGTGGTTCACGTTCACGTTCGGCGGGTGAGCGGGTGCTGCTCGCGGTGGTGGTGGCGTTCGGGTTCGGGGTGCTGTCGTTCCTCGCGCCCTGCACCGTGCCGTTGCTGCCCGCGTACGCCGCCGTGCTCGCGACGGGCCGGCGGCTGATCACCGGCGCGCTGCTGTACGTGCTCGGCTTCTCGCTCGTCTTCGTGACGCTCGGGCTGGCGGCGGGCGCCCTGCCGCTGGACGGCGTGCCGGCGCAGCGGGCCGGCGGTGTCGTCGTGCTCGCGCTCGCCGTCATGCTGCTGCTCGACCGCGGCCCGTCGGTGCCGCGGGTCGCGGGCGTCACGGCGCCGTTCGCGCTGGGCGTGGTGGCGGGGACGGCGTTCACGCCGTGCGTGGGGCCGTTCCTCGGGGCGGTGCTGACGCTCGGGGCGCTGGAGGGCGCGTCGCTGCGCGGGGGAGTGCTACTGGGCGCGTACTCGCTGGGGCTCGGGGTGCCGTTCGTCGCGGCGGCGTACGCCGTCACCGTCTCGCCGCCGCTCGCCCGCGGCCTCACCCGCGCCGCGCGGCCGCTGCGCGTGGCGGGCGCGGTGCTGCTCGCGGGGCTCGGTGTGCTGCTCGTCAGCGGGGCGTACGGGCGGCTGGCGAGCGCCCTCGCCGACGTGGTCGCGTAGGCTCGCCGGCATGCCGGAGGGACGCTTCCGCCGCGCGTTGCGGCGGCTCACCGCGGACGACGACGAACGCCTGGCCGAGGACCTGCTGCACGAGGCCGAACGCCACGGCTGCTGCCCGATCGCCGACGCGCCCGACCGCGCGCCTGTCGCGCTGCACGGGACGTTGCAGTCGGTCACCCTGCGCCCGCGCGGCGGCGTCCCCGCGCTGGAGGCGGAGCTCTACGACGGCAGCGGGACCGTGTACGTCGTGTGGCTCGGCCGGCGGCGGATCGAGGGCATCCGCCCCGGCGTCTCGCTGGTGGTCGAGGGGCGGATCGGCGGCGAGCCGGGGAAGCGCACGCTGTTCAACCCGGCGTACCGCCTGATGCCGTCCCGCGGCGCCTAGGCCGGCCCGAGCGGCGGGCCCCTTCCCCAACTGTGAAGATCACCACGCGGGGAGGGGGGTCCCTGAACTTCACTGTTGGGGCGCAGGCCGGCCCGGCAGCGAGCCCGCCCGGCTAGCCCGGCCCGGGCTGCGAGAGCAGCGCGTCCAGCTCGGCGTCGCGGTCGCTCGTCGCCACCACCAGCAGCTCGTCGCCCGCCTCCAACGGCATCTGCGGCGACGGCAGCAGGACGTTGCCCTCCCGCAGGATCGCCACCAGCGCCGCGTCGGCCGGCCACTCCACCTCGCCGACCGTCTTGCCCAACACCGGCGAGTCGGTGTTGAGGCGCAGCTCGGAGAGGTTCGCGTTGCCCTGCTGGAACGTCATCAGCCGGACCAGGTCGCCGACCGTCACCGCCTCCTCGACGAGCGCGGTCAGCATCCGCGGCGTCGACACGGAGACGTCGACGCCCCAGCCCTCGTTGAACAGCCACTCGTTCTTCGGGTGGTTCACCCGCGCGACCACGCGCGGCACGCCGAACTCCGTCTTCGCGAGCAGCGAGACGACGAGGTTGACCTTGTCGTCGCCGGTCGCGGCGACCACGACGGCGCAGTTGGCGAGGTCGGCCTTCTCGAGCTGCGAGAGCTCGCAGGCGTCGGCGAGCAGCCACGAGGCGCTCGGGACCGTGGCCTCCTTCAACGCCTTCGGGTCCTTCTCGACCAGCAGCACGTCGTGGCCGTTGCCGAGGAGCTCGTTCGCGATGGAGCGGCCTACGTTGCCCGCCCCGGCGACGACGATGCGCATCAGTGACCGCCCTCCTCGGGACCCTGCGAGACGACCTTCTCGACCTCGGCGAGCCGCGAACGCTCCAGCGCGAAGTGGACGATGTCGCCTTCCTGGATCACCGTGTCGCGCGCCGGGAGCTGCCCGACGCCGAGCCGCGTCAGGCAGGCGATGCGGGTGCCGGTGGCGTGCTCCAGGCTGGCGTAGCGCTGCCCCACCCACGCGGGCGCGTAGTCGAGCTGCACGACGCTGACGTAGCCGGTCGGGTCGGCCCACTCGTCGTCCGCCGCGGCGGGCAGCAGCCGGCGCAGCATCTGGTCGGCGGTCCACCGCACGGTCGCGACCGTCGGGATGCCGAGGCGCTGGTACACCTCCGCCCGGCGCGGGTCGTAGATGCGCGCCGCGACGTGCTCGACGCCGAACTGCTCGCGGGCGACCCGCGCGGCGATGATGTTGGAGTTGTCGCCGTTGCTGACCGCGGCGAACGCCTCCGCCTCCTCGATCCCCGCCTCGACCAGCGTCTCGCGGTCGAACCCGACGCCGACCACCGACCGGCCCCGGAAGTCCTTGGCGAGCCGGCGGAACGCGTTGGGGTCGCGGTCGATGATCGCGACGGTGTGACCGAGCTGTTCGAGCCGCAACGCCAGCGTCGACCCGACGCGGCCGCAGCCCATGATCACGACGTGCACGTCTGTTGTGTCCTCTCTCGGACGAGCCGGAGCAACTCTGTCACAACCCCGGGCTAGCATCCCGACCCGTGAGTCTCCTCGACATCCCGAAGCGCATCTTCGTCGGCCGGCCGCTGCGCAGCGACGCGCTGGGCCACACGCTGCTGCCGAAGAAGCTGGCGCTGCCGGTCTTCTCCTCCGACGCGATGTCGTCGGTGTCGTACGCCACCGAGGAGGTCCTGCTCGCGCTCGGCGCCGGCGGCGTGACGTACCTCGCGTCCACGCCGTGGATCGCGGCGGGCGTCGTGATCCTGTTCATGGTCATCACCGCGTCGTACCGGCAGACCGTCCGCGAGTACCCGCAGGGCGGCGGCGACTACACGGTCGCCCACGAGAACGTCTCCAAGAACGCCGGCCTCGTCGCGGCCAGCGCGCTGATGATCGACTACGTCCTCACGGTCGCCGTGTCGATCTCGGCCGGCGTCTACGCCATGTACTCCGCCGTGCCAGGCCTGCGCGAGCACCGGGTCGGGATCGCGCTCGGCTTCATCCTGTTCATCACGCTGATGAACCTGCGCGGCGTGAAGGAGGCGGGCACGTTCTTCGCGATCCCGACCTACGGCTTCATCGTCGGCATCTTCGCGATGATCGTCGTCGGCCTGGTCAAGGTCGCGTCCGGCACCGAGCTCGAGGCGGCGAGCGCGCACCTGCACCTGCACGAGTCGGGGAAGACGGCCGGCATCTTCGGGCTGTTCCTGCTGCTGCGCGCGTTCTCCTCCGGCTGTACCGCGCTCACCGGAGTCGAGGCGATCGCCAACGGCGTGCCGGCGTTCAAGAAGCCGCAGTCGGAGAACGCCGCCAAGACGCTGCTCATGATGTCGACGATCGCGATCACGATGTTCATCGGCATCACCGCGCTGGCCATGGCCACGCACGCCCGCGTCGTGCACGGCGGCGAGATCGACGGCAAGCCGCTGCCGTCGGTCGTCGCGCAGATCGCGCAGGCGGTGTTCGGCGACAAGACGCCGGCGTTCTACTACGTGCAGTTCTTCACCGCCGCGATCCTGGTGCTCGCCGCGAACACGGCGTACCAGGACTTCCCGCGCCTGGCGTCGATCCTGGCGCAGGACCGCTACCTGCCGCGCCAGCTCCACAACCGCGGCGACCGCCTCGTCTTCTCCAACGGCGTCGTCGCGCTCGCGCTCTTCGCCTCGCTGCTGGTCTTCCTGTTCGACGCCGAGGTCACCCGGCTGATCCAGCTCTACATCGTGGGCGTCTTCGTGTCGTTCACGCTGGGCCAGCTCGGCATGGTGCTGCGCTGGACCAGGAAGATGCGCGACCCCGCGACGACGCCCGAGGACCGCGGGCGGATGCACCGTTCGCGCGCGATCAACGCGGTCGGCTCGGCGACGACGGCGGTCGTGCTGGTGATCGTGCTGTTCAGCAAGTTCACCCACGGCGCGTACATCGTGGTGCTGGCGATGCCGGTGCTGTTCGCGATCATGAAGGGCATCAGCCGGCACTACGCCCGCGTCGCGCGCGAGCTGCGGCTGGCCTCCACGCGCCCGGTGCTGCCGGCGCGCAACCACGCCGTCGTGCTCGTGTCGCAGCTCCACAACCCGACGCTGCGCGCGCTCAACTACGCGAAGTCCATCAAGGCGCACACGCTGACCGCGCTGTACGTCGAGGTGGACGAGACGGAGTCGCGGCACCTCCAGGAGGAGTGGGACAAGGCCGGGATCGACGTCCCGCTGCGGGTCGTCGCGTCGCCGTTCCGCGAGATCACCAAGCCGGTGCTCGACTACGTGCGCCGCGTCCGCAAGGAGGGCGGCGAGCGCGACGTCGTGACCGTGGTGATCCCCGAGTACGTCGTCGGCAAGTGGTGGGAGCAGCTCCTGCACAACCAGTCGGCGCTGCGGATCAAGGCGTTCCTGCTGTTCCAGCCCGGCGTGATGGTGACGAGCGTGCCGTGGCACCTGTCGTCGGCGCCGGAGCCGGAGACCGCGACCGAGAACCCGACCACCGGCGCGCCCGAGGGACCGGCCGAGGGGCCGGCCCCCGCCTGACGGGCCGCGCGATGGACCGCGTCGAGGTCGTCGCCGGACGTCCGTTGCGCGGCGGCGGCTGCGCGGTGGTCGTGGACGGCCGGCGCGGCGCCGTGCGCCACGCGCTGCCGGGCGAGCGGGTGCGCGCCGTCGTCACGTCCCGCGAGCCGTTGCGGCTCGACGCGGTGGACGTGCTGGAGCCGAGCCCGGACCGCGTCGAGGAGCCGTGCCCGTACGCGAAGCCCGGCCGCTGCGGCGGCTGCGACTGGCAGCACGCCGCGCTGCCCGCGCAGCGCCGCCTCAAGGGCGAGCTGGTGAGCGCGCTCCTCGGCCGCGACGTGACGGTCGAGGCGGTGCCGGTGCCCGGCCGCCCCGACGACGGGCTCGGCTGGCGGACGCGCGTCCAGTTCGCGGTGACGGAGGAGGGCGCGCTCGGCCTATACCGGCACCGTTCGAACGACGTGCAGCCGCTCGACCGCTGCCTCATCGCGAGCGACGGCGTCGAGTCGGTCGGCGCGGAGGCCCTGCGCTGGCCGGTGGCCGAACGCGTCGAGGTCGTCGCCGGGTCGAGCGGCGACCGCGCGGTGGTCGTGACGCCGCGCCGCCGCGGCGCGCGGGTCGGCGCCGCCGTCGCCGACGACGTCTCGGTGCTGCGCGGCGACGACCGCGGTGGAGCGGAGGGGGTACGTGGCCGTCCCGGCGTGCGCGAGGTGGCGGCCGGCCGGTCGTGGTGGGTGAGCGGGAGCGGGTTCTGGCAGAGCCACGTCGCCGCGCCGGACACCCTCGTCGCGGCCGTGCTCGGCGCGCTCCTGCCGGAGCCGGGCGACGTCGCGCTCGACCTGTACGCCGGTGTCGGGCTGTTCGCCGGGGCGCTCGCGCCGCGGGTGAAGCGGGTGCTCGCCGTGGAGTCCTCCGGCCCCGCCTGCGCCGACGCGCGGCAGAACCTGCGCGACCTGCGCAACGCCGAGGTGCACGAGGGCCGCGTCGACGCGGTGCTCGCCCGGCTCGGGCTCGGCCGGGCCGACCTCGTGGTGCTCGACCCGCCGCGCGACGGCGCGGGCCCGGCCGTCATGGCGGCGGTCGCCGCGCTGCGCCCGCGGCGGGTGGCGTACGTCTCCTGCGACCCCGCCTCCCTCGCCCGCGACCTGCGCGCGGTCGAGGGCTACGTCGCCACCGACGTCAGGGCGTTCGACCTGTTCCCGATGACGTGGCACGTCGAGTGCGTCGCGCTGCTGGAGCCGGCGTGACGCCGCGCGGCTGGCCCGCCGAGGTGCCGCCGCCAGGCGCGGAGGAGTGGGAACGCCGGGCGGTCGGGTGGCTGCTCGACCAGTGCCCCGGCGACTACCGGTCGTACGACGTGCTGCGCCGCCACCCGGCGGTGCTCGCGCGGTTCGCGGCGGAGCACGTCGCCGGCTGCCGCGCCGCGGTGCGCGACGGCCTGGCGACCGCGCGCCCGGACCTGAAGGCGTTGCCGCCGGACGTCGTGGACGACGTCATCGCGGCGTACGAGACCGAGGCGGCGCGGCTCGCCCGGGTGGCCACCGCGGTCGATCTGGTGGGCCGGGCGCTGCGCGGCGAACGGTTCGTGGCGCGGCTGGACGGGTCGTGAGGCGCCTCGCCCTCGCGCTCCTGCTGCTGGCCGCCGCCTGCCGCCGCGAGCCGGTGATCGAGGAGGCCGGCGGCCCGCCGCCGCTGCCGGTCGCGACCCACGCCGTCGGGCCGGCGTGCGTGCACGGCTGGGGCGAGCCGGACCCCGGGCCGGTGCGCGAGGCGCCGCTCGAGCTGCTGCGCCGCGCGCAGGGCTGGCAGGGGTCGTTCCGGGTGGACGAGATGCGGTGGTTCACCGGTGCGGACGGCACCTGGTACTGGTACGCCAAGGTGGTGCTCGTCGCGCGCGAGCCGGCGAAGCTGCGGTTCCTCGCCACCCGCCCCGCCGGCGGCGGCGGCGGTGGCAGCGACGAAGGCGGCGGGGCGCTGCTCGGCGTGGCGCCGTTCGCCACGACCGGCTTCCGCGCGGCGGACTGGACCCGGGTGGACGGCACGGGTCCGCCCACGACGGTGCCCGGGGTGCCCGGGCGCTGGACGGTGGCCGGCGACCTGGCCGGCGCGCTGCCGGCCGACGTGCGCGGCTGCCTCGCCGGGTGAGCCGCGCGCCGCGCGCATAGACTCGCCGCGTGACGTTGCTGGACGCGGTGTCCTCGCCCGAAGACCTGAAGCGTCTCGACCCGCGCGACCTGCCGGCGCTCGCGACCGAGATCCGCGACTTCCTCGTGCAGGCGGTCTCGCGCACCGGCGGCCACCTCGGCCCGAACCTCGGCGTCGTCGAGCTGACGATCGCGCTGCACCGGGTGTTCGACTCGCCGCGCGACCGCATCCTCTGGGACACCGGCCACCAGGCGTACGTGCACAAGATGCTGACCGGCCGCCAGGCGGGGTTCACGACGCTGCGCCAGCCCGGCGGCCTGTCCGGCTACCCGAGCCAGGCCGAGTCCGAGCACGACGTCATCGAGAACTCCCATGCCTCCACCGCGCTCTCCTACGCGGACGGCCTGGCCAAGGCGTACGCGCTGCGCGGCGAGCGGCGCAGCGTCGTCGCGGTCGTCGGCGACGGCGCGCTCACCGGCGGCATGGCCTGGGAGGCGCTCAACACCATCGCCTCCTGCCACCGCCCGGTCGTGATCGTGGTCAACGACAACGGCCGCTCCTACGCCCCCACGATCGGCGGGCTCCAGCAGCACCTCGCCACGCTGCGGACGACGCAGGGCTACGAGGCCGTCCTCGACGTGGTCAAGCGCACCCTGCCGTCCGCGCCGATCGTCGGCCCGCCGCTCTACGACGTGCTGCACCGCCTCAAGGAGGCGCTCAAGGACGTCATCAGCCCGCAGGTGCTGTTCGAGGACCTCGGCCTGAAGTACGTCGGCCCGATCGACGGCCACGACGTCAACGCCGTGGAGAACGCGCTGCGCAAGGCCCGCGACTTCGGCGGCCCGGTGATCGTGCACTGCATCACGCGCAAGGGCTTCGGCTACCAGCCGGCGGAGGACGACGAGGCCGACTGCCTGCACGGCGTCTCGGTCATCGACCCGGTCACCGGGCGCCCCTTGTCGGTCGGCGCGCGGTCGTGGACCAACGTCTTCTCCGACGAGATCGTCCGCATCGGCCACGAGCGCCCCGACGTCGTCGCGATCACCGCCGCGATGCTGGAGCCGGTCGGGCTCGGCGGGTTCGGGAAGGCGTTCCCGGAGCGGACATTCGACGTCGGCATCGCCGAGCAGCACGCCGTCACCTCCGCGGCCGGCCTCGCGCTCGGCGGCCTGCATCCGATCGTCTGCCTCTACGCGACGTTCCTCAACCGGGCGTTCGACCAGGTGCTGATGGACGTCGCGCTGCACCGTCTGCCGGTCACCATCGTGCTGGACCGGGCGGGCGTCACCGGCGAGGACGGGCCGAGCCACAACGGCATGTGGGACCTCTCCGCGCTGCAGGTCGTGCCGAACCTCGCGATCGCCGCGCCCCGCGACGAGCCGACGCTGCGCGCGCTGCTCCGCGAGGCGGTCGCGGCGGACGGGCCGACGGTCGTGCGGTTCCCCAAGGGCGGGGTCGGCGAGGACGTGCCGGCCATCGGCGAACGCGACGGCGTCGACGTGCTGCGCGCCGGCACCGACGTGCTCGTCGTCGGCTACGGCCCGATGGCGCGCACCGCGCTCGACGTCGCCGACCGACTCGCGCAGGCCGGGCTCGCGGTGACCGTCGTGGACCCGCGCTGGGTCAAGCCGGTCAACCCGGCGCTCGTCACGCTGGCCCGCACGCACCGCCGCGTCGTGACCATCGAGGACAACGGCCGGGTCGGCGGCGCCGGTGCCGCCCTCGCGCTCGCGCTGTCCGACGCCGGCGTCGACGTGCCGGTCCAGGTCTTCGGGCTCGCGCAGGACTTCATCCCGCAGGGCAAGCGCGACGCGATCCTGCTCGCGCAGGGCCTCGGTGCCAAGGACGTCGCCGCGGCGGTCGTCGCCGCAACGGAGGCGGCCAGCGAGACGGCGGACCTCTAGAGTCCGTCCGCGTGACCCGACGGACCTTCCTCCCGCTCCCGCGCCACACGATCCGCAGCCTGCCGGTCGTGGCGGGCGTCGTGCTGGTGAAGCTCGCGTTCGAGCTCTCCGACGCGACGCCGTTGAAGCCGAACCCGCTGCTGTCCGGCGTCGTCGCCGCGACGGTGTTCCTGATCGGCTTCCTGCTGGCCGGCACGGTGAGCGACTACAAGGAGTCCGAACGCCTCCCCGGCGACCTGGCCGCGACGCTCGACACGATCGCCGACGAGTGCCTGATCGCCCACGAGAGCCCTGGCACGCCCGCCGCGGCGGACGCGCTGCGCATCCTGCGCGACATCGGCAGCGGCATCGACGACTGGGTGCACCGGCGCACCGACCTCGACCACGTGCTGGGGCTGGTGCGCTCGCTGAACGGCCCGTTCCTCGCGCTGTCGCCGCTGCTCCAGCCGGGCTTCGTGACGCGGCTGAAGTCCGAGCAGTCGGCGCTGCGCCGGATGGTGCTGCGGATCGACACGATCCGCACGACGTCGTTCGTCGCGGCCGGCTACACGATCACCGAGATCACCGGCACGCTGCTGCTGCTCGGGCTGGTGCTCTCCGACCTCGGCGGGCTGTCCGAGTCGCTGTTCTTCACCGGCATGATCACGCTGCTGCTGACGTACATGGTGCTGCTCGTCCGCGACCTCGACGACCCGTTCCGCTACGAGCAGGGGGTCGAGGGGACCGCGGACGTCTCGCTGGCGCCGTTGCGCGCCGTTGTGACGCGGCTGGACGGGGAGCTGGCGCGGCTCGGTCAGCGGTAGAGGAGCTGGCGCTGCCGGGCCTCGTCGGCCGCGGGGTCGTTCAGCGCGATCGACACGTCGCCGCCGGCCGGCACCATCGTGACCTCGTCGGCGGTGACCAGCAGCGGCCGCGCGAAGCCGCGGTCCACCGCCTCGGTCGCCGCCGCGGCGGCCGGCCCGAACGCCGGGTCGATCCGGCTCACGTCCGCCCAGCCGCGGGTGCGCATCGGGACGACGACCGCGCGCATCCCGCCGGCGTCGCCGGCCAGCGCGGTCCGGAACGTCCACGAGCCGAGCAGCGTCACGACGTCGCAGTCGCCCATCGGGCGGAGCACGGCGGTGCGGTCGCGGAAGTAGCGCTCGGCCGCCGTCGCGCCCATCCGCTCCAGGTAGGCGTGCGCGCGCAGCCACCACGCGCCGGCCACGTCGGCGAGGCCGGACGCCTCGATCGCGGTCTGGGGCATCAACGTCACGCGGTCCGGCTGGCCGGGCTGGATGCCGAGGAAGCCGAGGCCGAGGTCGAGCGCGTCGCCCATCACCCGCTCGCGCACCCAGTCCAGGCCGGGGTGCAGCGCGTGGTCGACCGGGAGGCCGACGGGGCGGGCGCGTTCGGCGAGGTCGTCGAACGTGTGGTCGGCGAGCCAGCGGCGGCGCAGCAGCCAGCGGGCGAGCAGCCGGCGCCCCGCGTCGCTCTCGGGGTCGGCGCCGGCGAGCGCGCGGCGGCACTCCTTCCAGCCCACGTGGACCGGCGGCGTGCCGCAGACGACGACGCCGCGCTCGTCGGGCTCGAGGTCGACGTCGAGGAGCAGCGAAACGGCCAGAGCGCACCGCTTCAGCGCCATTCGCGTCACATGCCCGGCCACGTCCAGAGGGTACCCGCTGACCCCGGGCCGCAGGCTGGGCCGAACGGGTGACAGCGCCGCCCGGCCGGGCCCGTTCTGTGAAGATCGCCACGCGGGGCGGCGCGGCGGGGCCTTCACAGAACGGGCCCGGGCCGGACGGGCGCGGCCCGACCGGCGCGGGCCGGGCCGGACTGGCGCGGGCCCGGGCCCACCTAGCGCGGGCAGGCCTTGATCGGGTGCTGCGGGTCGACCGTGAGGATGCAGTCGTTCAGGCAGAGGGGCTCGTACTTCGGGTCGCAGTACGCCGAGGCGGGCGCGGCCACGCCACCCGCCGCGGCGGCCACGATCACCGCGAGGACCAGGCGTCGCATCGGGGTCCTCCTACAGCGGGCAGGTGTACGGGAGCGGGTCGTTCGGGTCCGGCAGCGGGCAGGCCGGCAGGCAGATCGGGCCGATGAACGGCCGGCAGATCGCCGAGGCGGGCGCGGCCGAGCCGACCGAGCCGGCGGCCGCCGCGATGACGGCGGCGATGAACAGGCGTCGCATGGTTCCTCCTGAGGGTGAGGGGGTGCTACGGGCTAGGTGAGGCAGCCGGCGAGGTCGGCGGCGAACGCCGCGGCCTGCGCCGGGTCGAGCCGCCGGTCCAGGCACGTGCGGGCGCAGCGCACGTCGCCCTTCTGGTCGCACTCGCCGGCGGACGCGCTGACCGGCAGCGCCCCGGCCGCGACGGCGGCCACGAGCGCGGCCACGAGGGCGGCCGCGGCGGCGAGCCGGGTCATGCCGAGTCGGGACACGCGCGGATCAGCCACGACGTGTCCGTCGGGTTCTTGATGTCCGGCGTGCCGCCGGGGCAGTCGCTCAGGCAGAGCGGGCGGTACTTCGGGTCGCACACGGCCACGGCCGTGCCGGCGCCGAGCCCGCCGACCGACGCGGCGAGCAGGGCACCCACGAGCAGGCGTCGCATGAGGGGTCTCCTTACGAACGAGGGGCCCCTACGGTAGCGAAGCCACCCCCTTCGGGAGGAAGCGCGCGCCGGTGACGTTCTCGGAGATCCCGGACCGGTCGAGGTACGGCGTGATGCCGCCGAGCCAGAACGGCCACCCCGCGCCGAGCAGCAGGCACAGGTCGACGTCCTGCGCCTCCGCGACCACGCCCTCGTCGAGCATGATCCGGATCTCCTCGGCCATCGCGGACAGCGCGCGTTCGCGGACCTCGTCCGAGGTGAGCGGTCGAGAGTCGGCCGGCGGCGAGAACATCGCCGCCACCTCCGGGTCCACCTGCTGCCCCTCGGGACCCCAGGTGTAGATGCCGGGCTTGCCGGCCGCGACGAGGCGGGCGAGGTTGGGGGAGACGTAGAACCGGTCGGGGTACGCCTCGTGCATCGTCTCGGCGACGTGCAGCGCGACCGCAGGCCCGACGAGCGCGAGCAGCAGGAACGGGCTCATCGGCAGCCCGAGCGGGTCGAGCGCGGTGTCCGCCACGGAGAACGGCGTCCCCTCGTCCACCGCCTTCGTGACCTCGCCCATGAAGCGGGTGAGCAGCCGGTTGACGACGAACGCCGGCGCGTCCTTCACCAGCACGGCCGACTTCTTGAGCGTCTTCGCCACGGCGAACGCCGTCGCGAGCGTCGCGTCGTCGGTGCGTTCCGCGCGGACGACCTCGAGCAGCGGGAGGACCGCGACCGGGTTGAAGAAGTGGAACCCGACGACCCGCTCCGGGTGTTCCAGCTCGGCCGCCATCGCGGTGATCGACAGCGACGACGTGTTGGTGGCGAGGACGCAGGTGGGGGAGACGACCTCCTCGCACTCCCTGAACACCTGCTGCTTGACCTTGAGCTCCTCGAACACCGCCTCGATGACGAAGTCGGCGTCGCGGAACGCGTCCTTGGACAGCGAGCCGGTGACCAGCGCCTTGAGCCGCGCCGCCTTGTCGGCGGTGAGCCGGCCCTTGAGCGCGAGGTCGTCGAGCTGCTGGTGCACCCAGCCGACGCCCTTGTCGACGCGCGCCTGGTCCACGTCGGTGAGCACCACGGGCACCTCGAGTCGCTGTGCGAACAGCAGGCCGAGCTGCGACGCCATCAGGCCGGCGCCGACGACGCCGACCTTGGTGACCGGCCGGGCGCCCTCCTTCGGCGCGCCGACCGGGCGCTTGGCGCGCTTCTGCGTGAGGTCGAACGCGTAGAGGCCCGCGCGCAGCTCCTCGCCCATCACGAGGTCGGCGAGGGCGTCGTCCTCGGCCGCGAAGCCCTCGGTCAGCTCCGCCGTGCGGGCCAGCGCGACCAGCTCGACCGCGCGGTACGGCGCGGGCGCGGCGCCGTGCAGCTTGGCGTCGAGCATCGCGCGGGCGCGGTCGCAGGCGGCGGTCCAGGCGTCGCCGGTGTCGACGGGCGCGCGCTCGACGGTCACGGTGCCGGCCAGCACGCCCTCGACCCATTCGAGGGAGCGTTCGAGGAAGTCGGCCGGCTCGAACATCGCGTCGGCGAGGCCGAGCGCGAACGCCTGCGGCCCCTTGAGCATCTTGTTCTGGGCGAGCGGGTTCTCGACGATCACCTTGAGCGCGGTGTCGGCGCCGACGAGCTTCGGCAGGAGCTGCGTGCCGCCCCAGCCGGGGATCAGGCCGAGGAACGTCTCCGGCAACGCCACCGCCGCCGCGCCCGACGAGATGGTGCGGTAGTGGCAGTGCAGCGCGATCTCCAGGCCGCCGCCGAGCGCGGCGCCGTTGACGAGCGCGAACGTCGGCACGCTGGCGTCGCGCAGCCGCCGGAACACCCGGTGCCCCTCCGACCCGACGAGCCGCGCGGTGTCGCGGTCGCGGATCTCGCCGACGCCGCCGAGGTCGGCGCCGACCGCGAAGACGAACGGCTTCCCGGTGACGCACACCGCGCGCAGCCCCTCGTGCGCGAACGCCTCGTCCAGCGCGGCGTCGAGCGAGCGCAGCCCGCCCTCGCCGAACGTGCTCGGCTTGGTGTGGTCGTGCCCGTTGTCCAGCGTGACCAGCGCGACGTCGCCGGGCAGCCAGCGCAGCTTCGCCTCGGTCACGACCTCTTCGTACGCCATCAGATTCGCTCCCAGATCACGGTGCCGCCCATGCCGATGCCGACGCACATCGCCGTGACGCCGAAGCGGATCGACGGCTCCTCCTCGAAGCGCCGCGCGAGCTGCGTCATGAGCCGCACGCCGCTGGACGCGAGCGGGTGGCCGTACGCGATCGCGCCGCCGTAGGGGTTGACCCGCTCGTCGTCGTCCTTGATGCCGAAGTGGTCGAGGAACGCCAGCACCTGCACGGCGAACGCCTCGTTCAGCTCGAACGCGCCGATGTCGTCGATCGACAGGCCGGTGCGGGCCAGCGCCTTCTCCGTCGACGGGATCGGGCCGACGCCCATCACCTCGGGCTCGACGCCGGCGAACGCGTAGCCGACCATCCGCATCCGCGGTGCCAGGCCCAGCTCCTCGGCGGTCTCGCGGGCCGTGACGAGGCAGGCGGTCGCGCCGTCGTTGATGCCGGCTGCGTTGCCCGCGGTCACCCGGCCGTGCGGGCGGAACGGCGTCTTCAACGCCGCCAGGTCCTCGACGGTGGTGCCCGGGCGCATCGGCTCGTCCGCCGTCGCGAGGCCCCAGCCTCGGTCGCTCCACGTCGCGATCGGGACGAGGTCGCGCTGGATGATGCCGCGCTCGTACGCCCGCGCCGCCCGCGCCTGCGACTCCGCGGCGAACGCGTCGCAGCGTTCGCGGGTGATGTCCGGGACGCGGTCGTGCAGGTTCTCCGCGGTCGCGCCCATCACGAGCGCGCTCGGGTCCACGAGGCGTTCGGAGAGGATGCGCGGGTTCGGGTCGACGCCCTCGCCCATCGGGTGGCGGCCCATGTGCTCGACGCCGCCGGCGATCGCGACGTCCTGCATGCCCGCCGCGATGCCGCTCGCGACCGTGGTCACGGCGGTCATCGCGCCCGCGCACATGCGGTCGATCGCGTAGCCGGGCACGCTCTTCGGCAGGCCGGCGAGCAGCGCGGCGGTCCGGCCGATGGTGAGGCCCTGGTCGCCGATCTGCGTCGTCGCGGCGATCGCCACCTCGTCCACCCGCTCGGGCGGGAGGGAGGGGTTGCGGCGCAGCAGCTCGCGGATGCAGCGGATGACCAGGTCGTCGGCCCGCGTCTGCGCGTACTGGCCGGTGGGCTTGCCGACCCCGAACGGGGTGCGGACGCCGTCGACGAAGACGACGTCACGGAGGGAGCGCGTCATGCGCGCATATTACTCGCGAGTAACAGAACGCCGCTCGGTGACCTCCGTCACACCCCCCGCGCCCCCGCGCCCCCGCCGCCCCCCGCCGCCCCCGCCGCCCCGGCCCCTGGCCGCCACGTGCGAGCGTTTCCTGCAGCGAAGTCGACACGGCGGACGTTCGCTGCAGGAAACGCTCACGCGGCGGGTGGGCGCCGCGGGGGCGGGCGCCGCGGGGCAGGCGCCGCGGGGCGGGCGCCGCGGCGGGCGGGTCGGGACACGCGAACGGCGCCGCCCCCCGAGGGGAGCGGCGCCGTCCGGGCGTGCTGGGCGGACCTACTTGCCGACGGGCACGCAGCTCGGCGTGCCGGCCTTGTACGGCTTGCTGTCGGTCGCGACGTCGGCGAAGACGTAGCGGGTGGTGATCGGCGCGCCGGCCACACCGGGCGCGGGCGGCACCGCGCGGCCGGACGTCGCCGCGTCCGCGGCCGGCGTGATGAGCGTGCCGAGCTTGATCTGGCCGAGCTCGGAGAACACGCCGACCGGCGCGCTGATCCGGATCTCGCCCTTCTTCGCGTCCACGACACCGGTGACGGTCGAGATGAACGTCGAGGGGCCGTTGGGGACCGACGGGTCCTTGAACGTCGCCTCGAAGTACGGCGCCTGCCCCGTGATCAGCACGGCGCGGAGCGAGCCCTGCATGTCCGAGGTGGGGAGCAGGAAGTCGAACGCGAAGCCGCGGCCCTGCGGCGACGTCTGGGCGTCGCCGAGCTTCGCGACCCGGATCGCGGCGGTGATGGTCTTGCCGTCGCTCGCGATGTCGGCGCTCTTGATGTCGAACGCGTCGTCCTGCGGGCCGGGGGCGGTGCCGTCCTGGGCGCGGGCGGCGAACGTGTCGCCCGTCGCGTCCACGACGAGGTTGCAGACCGGCTTGACCTTGGCGGCATCGGCCGCGCCGGCGGAGATCGCGGCAAGTGCCACGCCGAGCGCGGCGGCGGTGCGAACGTTCATCGGAGTCCCTCCGGTACTGGGTTACTGCGACGTACGTTCGCCCCCGGGTGGCGGGAGTCCTCCTGGCGCGGGCGCTACGTCCCGTTCGTCCGGATGTAGCGCGCCTGCGGTCCGTCGGTGCCGTCCGGGACGAAGCCCAGCCGGGCGAGCAGCCGGTGCGACGGCTCGTTGCCGGCGTCGACCCGCGCCGCGACGCGCGCGACGCCGGGCTGGTCGCAGACCCAGGCGAGCAGCGCGCGGACGGCGGCGGTGCCGTAGCCGCGGCCGCGGAACGCCGGCGCGAGGCCGTAGCCGATCTCGACCTCGCCGTCCGCCCCGGGCGGGCCGAACCAGCCGCAGTCGCCGACCACCCGGCCGTGCTCCTCCTCCACGACGAGGAACGTCCCCTCGCCGCCGGACTCGGCGAGCGGCCGCAGCGCGTCGAACGTGTCCGCGTGCGGCCAGCCCGGGGCGGCGGCCACCCCGGACAGGTCGCCGGAGACGATCGCCGCCGCGGCCTCGCGGGTGAGCGGGTGGAGCCGGATCACGCGCGCAGTGCGGCCGCGAGCGCCTCGGCGACGAGCTCGACCTGCCACGGCCGCGCCCCGGACGCGCGCAGCGCGTCGGCGACCGCCTCGTCGGTCGGCGGCTCGGGCGGCGCCCAGGCGAGCCGGCGGACGGCGGCCGGCTCGACGAGGTTCTCGACGGGCACGGCGTAGCGCGTGGCGAGGGCGGTGACGGCCGCGCGGGCGGCGGCGAGGCGCGCGGCCGCGGCCGGGTCGCGTTCGGCCCAGCGGTGCGCGGGCGGGGGAGAGCCGTCGGCGGGGCCGGTGCGGTCGGGCAGCTCGGCGTCGGGCAGTGCCGCGGCCTCCTCCAGCGCGCCGTACCAGAGCGCGAGGCGCCGCCGGTTCGCCCGGCCGCCGAACACCGGCAACGCGGCCAGCTCGTCCGGCGACTTCGGCCACTTCACGACCGCGTCCACGATCGCGGCGTCCGGCAGCACCCGGCCGGGGGCGATGTCGCGGGAGCGGGCGAGCGCGTCACGGCGCTCCCACAGCGCGCGGACCCCGGCGAGCTGGCGCGGGCTGCGCAGCCGGTGGATGCCGGACGTACGCCGCCACGGCTCGACCCGTGGCGCGGGCGGCGGCGCCTCGACGAGCGCGGCGAACTCCTGGCGCGCCCACTCGAGCTTCCCCTGCTCCTCCAGCACCTGCGCCAGGTGGTCGCGCAGCGCGACGAGCACCTCCACGTCGAGGGCGGCGTACGACAGCAGCGCCGGCCCGAGCGGGCGCTGCGACCAGTCGGCGGACGAGGCGCCCTTGTCGATGCGGTAGCCGAGGACGCGTTCGACCATGGTGGCGAGCCCGACGCGCTCGTAGCCGGCCAGCCGCGCGGCGAGCTCGGTGTCGAACAGCGCGCGCGGGCGCATCCCGACCTCGGCCAGGCAGGGGAGGTCCTGCGACGCGGCGTGCAGGATCCACTCGGCGCCGGCGATCGCGGCGTCGAGCGCGGACAGGTCGGGCAGCGCGATCGGGTCGACCAGGAACGTCCCCGCCCCCTCGCGGCGGAGCTGGACCAGGTAGCAGCGCTGGCCGTAGCGGTAGCCGGACGCGCGCTCGGCGTCGACGGCGACCGGCCCGGTGGCGCCGGCAAGAGCGGTGATCGCGGCGGCGAGCGCGGCGTCGTCCTCGACGGGGTCCGGAACGGGGCTCGACAGCTCGAGCAGGGGCAGCGGCGCGGGCTGCTCGGCCTCCTCGCGCTCGGCGTCCGGCTCCGCGGCCAGGTCGGTCACGGTGAAGACGGTACGCCGGAACGTCGCTCCGGAGGGCGTTTCAGGGGGCTTGGTCCCCGGGCGCGCGGACCGGTGCGGTCGCGGGATCGGTCAGCGGATGACGCCCGCGCGCATGGCCAGGGCGACCATCTCGGCGCGGTCGCCGGTGCCGAGCTTGCGGGCGATCCGGGCGAGGTGGGACTTCACGGTCAGCGCGGAGAGGCCGAGCAGCTCGCCGATCTGCTTGTTCGACTGGCCGTCGGCGACGAGCTGGAGCACCTCGACCTCGCGGCCGGACAGGTCGTTGACGCCGTCGCCCACGGGGCCGGTACGCAGCCCCTGCGCGAGCAGCGACGCGACCGACGGGTCGGCGTAGACGCCGCCGTCGAGCACCCGGCGGACGCCGTCGGTGACGACGTGCGGCGACGCGGACTTGAGCAGGTAGCCCTGCGCGCCGGCCACGAACGCCGAGCGCACCGAGTACGGGTCGTCGGCCGCGGACAGCACGATGAGCCGGCCCCAGCCGGCCGCGCGCAGGTCCGCGAGCAGCTCGAGGCCCGAGCCGTCGGGGAGGCCCAGGTCGAGGACGCAGAGGTCGCGGGCGCCGGCACCGGCGCGGGCCCTGGCCTCGGCGATGCTCGCCGCCTCGATCACGTCCGCCGCGCCCATCGAACGCAGCCGCGCGACCATCGACTCCCGCATGAGCGGGTGGTCGTCCACGACCATCGCCGTGAAGCCGGTCTGCGCGCCGCGCTCGGCGAGATCCGTCGCAGTCGTCACCGCTGCCTCCGTGTTCGGGGGTGCCTACGACTGCTGTTTCGGCTCGGCGAGGGCGCGGCTGTAGGAATTCGTTCCCCCAAGTGGAGCAACGAGCCGTTGCGGGCGGCGGCAAACATCTGGTCCGTGTCGCGAAAGTCCGGCTTCCCGCGTGCCGAAGCACTAATCGCGTACGCCTGCCCGCCCGTCCGAGAGGACCCTCGTGCTCCGCTCCTCCAAGGCCCCGGCGCTGGTCGCCGCCGCCCTCGTCGCCGGCGTTCTCGGAACGCTGCCGGCGTCGTTGACGGCGGTCGCGTCGTTCGCGGGGGCGCCGGCGGAGTCGTTGCGCGGCAGCGGCCTCGACGTGGTCTCGACGCAGCCGGCGGTCCGCACCGCGGTCGTCCGCGGCACTCCCTCGCAGCTCCTCGCGCTGGCCCGCCGGGACGGCGTGCGCGGCGTCGCGGCCGACGCGCCGCTGCGCCCCAACGGCTCCGACACCGACGCGACCTCCTCGGTCCTCGCCTGGGAGCGGGTCGGCGGCGACGCCGGCCTGCCCGGCGCGGGGGCCGGCGTGCGCATCGCGCTCGTGGACACCGGCGTCGCGGACACCGCGGCGCTGACCCGCTCGTCCGGGCGGCTGGTCGACGCGTACAACGCCTCCAGGGACCGGACGTTCGCCGACGGCTACGGCCACGGCACGTTCATGGCCGGCCTGATGGCGGGCGGCCCGGTGGCCGGCACCGGTGGCTCGGGGCTGGGCGTCGCGCCGGGCGCGACCGTGCTGTCGGTCAAGGTGGCCGACGCGAACGGCGAGACCTCGCTCTCCCGCGTCGTCGCCGGCCTCGACTGGGTGGCGGCGAACGCCGCGCAGGTCGACGTCGCGTCGTTCGCCTTCTCGCGCTCGCGGCCCGGCGACGGCTACGGCGCCGACCCGCTGACCGACGCGGTCGAGCGGGTGCGCGACGCGGGCGTGGCCGTCGTCGTCTCGGCCGGCAACACGCCGGGCGAGGTGGGCGACCCCGGCTTCGACCCGCGCGTCATCACCGTGGGCGCGGCGGACACGCGCACGTCCAGCGTGACGGTGGCGCCGTTCAGCGGCTCGGCGGTCGTCGCCGGGGTCCGCAAGCCCGACATCGTCGGCTCCGGCGTCGGCGTCCTCTCGGTGCTGCCGCCCACGTCGGTGATCGCGACGGCCAACCCGAAGTCGCGGCAGACCGACCTGCTGTGGCGCGGCTCCGGCACGTCGGAGGCGACGGCGCAGGCGGCGGGCGCGGCGGCGTTGTTCCTCTCGCTCTACCCGAACGCCACCCCGGCCGACGTGAAGGCGTCGCTGCGCTCCGCGGCCAAGCCGCTCAACGACCCGGCCGCCGGCGCCGGCGTGCTGCGCGACGCGCGCCGCCTGGTGCCCGGCGCCGACCCGTCCGGCGCGCCGTCGGCGGGCACCGGCGAGGTCGGGTTCGACGCCAACTCGTGGTCCGCGAACTCCTGGTCCGCGAACTCGTGGTCGGCCAACTCGTGGTCGGCGAACTCCTGGTCCGCGAGCAGCTGGTCGTGAGCATGAGCCCGCAGCGCCGCGTCGCGCTCCTCGGCCTCGCGAGCCTCGTGCTCGCGGCGCTGGCGTGCGCCTACGCCGGGTGGGGGGCGCCGGCGTTCTGGGCGCCGTTCGCGCTGGCCGCCGGCGTCGCGGTCTCCGAGGTCGCCGTCGTCCACCTCGCGTTCGGGCGGCAGCGCTGGTCGTTCTCCTGCACCGACGGCGCGATCGGCGCGGCGCTGGTCTTCTCGACCGGCTCGTGGACGGTCCTCGCGGTCGTCGTCGGCGTGCTCGTCGCGCAGCTCGTCCGCCGCCAGCCGCGGCTGAAGGTGTGGTTCAACGTCGCGCAGTTCGCCGCGTCGACGGCGTGCGCGGCGGCGTTCTCGCACTGGCTCGGTGGGGGCCTCAACGGTGCGTCGGCCGGCATGGGCTGGTTCTGGCTGCTCAACCACGGGCTCGTCGCGGGCGCGGTGGCGTTCACGTCGGGCCGCAAGCTGCGCGGCTTCCTGTGGGCGTCCGCGCCGATGTCCGCGCTGCACACCGCCGGCAACACGTCAGTCGGCCTGCTCGCCGCCTGGCTCGCGCTGAACGCGCCGCTCGGGCTGCTCGGCCTGCTGGTCCCGATGGCGTTGCTCTGGTTCTCCTACGACCAGCAGACGCGCCGGGCCGCGGAGGCGCGGCTGTTCGCCGAGCTGGCCCGCGGCCAGGAGCGCGCGACCGGCCAGTCGATCGAGGCGTCGGCCCGCGTCGTGCTGACCGCCGCGGCGCGGCTGTTCGGCGGCGCGGACGTCGAGATGATCCTGATGACGCCGGACGGCCCGGTGCGCTACGCGGGCGACGAGTACGGCGTGAACCTGCGCGAACGCGTCCCCTCCGCCGTCCTCGACGAGGGCTGGGTGCTGCGGGCGCTCGGCAACGGCGGCGTCACGACCGGGACGGCGGACGGGCGGCCGTTCTGCTCCGCGGTGCTCGGCCACCGCGAGCACCCGCTCGCCATGCTGCACGCGCGGCGGCCGCGCGGGTCGGCCGGCTTCGGCCGCCGCGAGGTCACCCTGGCCGAGGTGTTGGTCGGGCAGGCCGAGTCGTGGCTGTCCGTCGCGGACCTCGCCGCGTCCCGCGACGCCGCGCTGGACCGCGCGGAGCAGGCCGACGAGGCCGCCCGCGCCCTCGGCGACATCGGCGCGTCGACCGCGCCGTCGCTGTCCGTGCTGCGCCAGTCCGCCTCGCGGCTCGCGCAGCTCGCCGCGATGCCCACCGGCCCGAACGAGGTCGGCGAGATCGTCGACGAGCTGCACGCGGTCGAGCGGGCGGTGGCGTCGCTCCTCGGCGCGATCGCGCTCGCCGCGGACGGTGACCTGCGCGCGGCCGGCGACTTCGGCGCCGACCCGGTGCGGCCCGCCGAGCCCGAGTGGACCACGACCGGCGTGCTGGCGGACCAGGCATGAACCGCCGGCGCCTCCCGCTCGCCGCCGCCGCGGCGTTGACCGTCGGCGCCTGCGGCGCGGCGATCGGCGCCATCACCGGCGGCGTGCTCGTGGCGGTGGGCGACGCCGAGGCGGTGGCCCCGGTGGTCGGCGCGGCGACGGCGGCGACCGGCGTCGCGGCGGCGTTCGCGGCGTTCGCCGCGGACAAGCTGGCCGGGCAGATCCGCGACCTGCGCCGCGCGGCGACCAAGCGCCTGAACTCGCCCGGCGACCGCGAGCTCGACCGCTGGCTCGTCGGCACCGGCTTCGCCGAGCTGGCCGAGCTGGCCCGCTCGCTGGACGCGCTGACGTTGCGGGCCAAGGTCGCCGACGAGATCGCCGAGCAGCACCGACGGACCGCCGAGAACGCCTCGGCCGGCATGTTCGAGCTGCTCTCCGGCCTGGTCGCCGCCGAGGAAGGCGCCCGCGGCCAGCTCGCCGCCGAGCTGCACGACACCGTCGCGCAGTCGCTCGGCATGGCCCGCGTGCACCTCGCGCTCGGCGAGCCCGAGTCGGTCCGCGCGGCGGAGGACTTCCTGGAGGACGCCGAGGAGCAGGTGCGCGCGGTCATGGCGCGGACCCGGCCCCCGGGGCTGCGCGACGGCGACCTCGCGTCCGCCATCACCAACCTGCGCGCCGACCTCGAGCAGCGCTACGGCCTCTCGGTCGAGGTGTCGTGGCCGGTCACGGCGGTGCCGTTGCCGCTGGTGTCGGCGATCACCGTGTACCGGTTCTTCCAGGAGGCGCTGCTCAACGTCGTCAAGCACGCGGACGTCGACTGGGCGCAGGCCGCGCTCGTCGTGGACGACGACCAGATCGTGGCGACCGTCTCGGACGCCGGGCCCGGCTTCGACCCCGACGAGGTGAAGCCGGAGAAGGGCCGCCACGTCGGCCTCGGGCTGCTGCGCGAGCGCGCGCGGCTCGCCGGGGGGTCGTTGGAGATCTCGTCGATGCCCGCCGCCGGCACCGTGCTGCAGCTCCGGCTGCCCCGGCCGGTGACCGCGTCGGCCCGCCCGTCGCGCGGCGCGCTGTCGCGGGTCGGCTCCTAGATCGCGCTGCGCCGCAGCCGGACGACGCCGGGCTGCGCGGGCGGCAGGCCCGCCATCGAGCAGAGCACGTCGCAGAACGCGCCCAAGTGCGCGGCGATGTCGTCGCCCTCGTCCGGCGTCCACGAGCAGCGGATCTCGACGTCGCAGGTCCCGGGCTCGCCCGCCATCGCGCCGAACCGCCGGCTCGTCGTGCTCGTCACCGTGCCGCCCTCCGCGCGGTAGGCGACGGCGCGGCGTTCGAGCGCGTCGAGCAGCCAGGCCCAGCCGACGTCGGGGAGCAGCGGGTCGTGCCCGATCTCCTCCTCGATGCCCGCCGTGGCGAACGCCACCACCCGCGTGTCGCCGTCCCACGCCTCCTGGCCGTGCGGGTCGTGCAGCACGATGAACCGCCCCGCGGCCAGCTCCTCGTCGCCGCTGAGGACCTCGGCGGTGAGCGCGTAGGCGTACGGCGCCAGGCGGCTCGGCGCGGCGGTCTCCCGCAGCTCCACGGCCGGGTCCGCCTTGGCCGCGAGCGCGGCGCGCAGGCTCGCGACGACCGTCCGGAACGGCTCCGGCCCCGCGTCCTGCTCCATGCCGCTGAGGGTAGGGCCGCCGGTGCGCGGCGGCGAGCATTTCGTTGCACTCGTGCGGGCCTCCGGCGCGTCGCGTCGTCGCCCGCGGCGGTCCGCGCCGGCTCGGGGCGGCCCGCGGCGGCCCGCGGCGCGATTTCTGTCACACCCCCTCCGTACGGTGTTCCCATGACCGCCTTGCTCGCGCTGCTGGCCAGCGCCACGTGGGGCCTCGCCGACTTCCTCGGCGGGGCGCTCTCGCGGCGCGTGGCCACCGTGCGCGTGCTGCTGTGGTCGCAGGCGTGCGGGCTGCTGTTCGCGCTCCTCGCGGTCGCGGCCGGCGGCTGGCGTACGCCCGGCGCGTGGCTGTGGTGGGCGGTCGGCGCGGGCGTGTTCTCGGCGTTCGGGACCGCCTGCTTCTACCGCGCGCTGGCGCTCGGCACCATGAGCGTCGTCGCGCCGATCTCCGGCACCTCGCTCGTCGTGCCCGTCGTCGTCGCGCTGGTGCTGGGGGAGCGGCCGTCCGCCGTCCAGCTCTCCGGCATCGCGCTGGCCGCGCTCGGCGTCGTGCTCGCGTCCGGGCCCGAGCTGCGCGGCGTCGACGTGCAGCGCACCGCCGTGCTGCTCGCCATCGCCGCGGCGGTCGGCTTCGGCGGCACGCTCGTGCTCGTCCCGCGCGCCGGTCCCGACCGGTGGGCGATGGTCACCGGCACGACCGCGCTCACCATGGTCGCCATCGTCGGCTCGTACGCCCTCGCCCGGCCGCCGCCGGGGCCGCCGCTGCGCGGCCGCGACTCGCTTGGCGCCGCCGCCATCGGCGGGCTGGCGGTGAGCGCGTTCGGCCTGTACGCGTACGCCTCCACGCGCGGCCTGGTGGCCGTGCTGGCGGTGCTCGCGTCCCTGTACCCGGTGGTGACGGTCGTGCTGGCGTACGCGCTGCTCGGCGAACGCCTCCGCGGCATCCAGCTCTGGGGCGTGCTGGCGGCGTTCGCCGGCGTCCTCTGCCTCGCCGCCGGCTGACCCCGCCCCGCCGCGCCCGCCCGGCCGCGCCGTGCCCGGCCGCGCGCCCGGCCCGGCCGCGCCGCGCCCCCGCGGCCCCCTCCCGAACTGTGAAGATCACCACGCGGGGAGGGGGTGCCGTGGGCTGCACAGTTACGCCGCCGCCGGCCGCCCGCGCGCCGCGCCCCCCGCGGCCCCGCGCCGGCCGCCCGCGCCGGGCCGCCGGCGGCCCGGTGGCGGGTTCCGGACGTCCACCTCGCGCCACGCGCCCCCGTGCGGCGGTACGCCCCGACCCGTGGGACGATCACTCGCCGTGACCACCACGCACCTCGCCGACTCGGCGTTCCTGCGGGCGTGCCGGCGCGAGCCGGTGCCGTACACCCCGGTCTGGTTCATGCGCCAGGCCGGGCGCGCGCTGCCCGAGTACCGCGAGATCCGCCGCGGCGTGTCGATGCTCGACTCCTGCATGCGCCCGGACCTCGTCACCGAGATCACCCTCCAGCCGGTACGCCGTCTCGGGGTCGACGCCGCGATCCTGTTCAGCGACATCGTGCTGCCGCTCAAGGCGGTCGGCGTCGGCCTGGACATCCAGCCGGGCGTCGGCCCGGTGGTGGAGCAGCCGTTCCGCGGCCCGGACGACCTCCGGCGACTCCGCCCCCTGGAGCCCGGCGAGGACGTGCCCTACGTCGCGGAGGCCGTCCGGCTGCTGGTGAAGGAGCTCGACGTCCCGCTGATCGGGTTCGCCGGCGCGCCGTTCACGCTGGCCAGCTACCTCGTCGAGGGCGGCCCGTCCAAGACGCACGCGCGGACGAAGGCGTTCATGTACGCCGACCCGCGCGGCTGGGCCGACCTGACGACCAGGCTGGCGGACATCGCGATCGCCAGCCTGCGCGCCCAGGTCGAGGCCGGCGCGAGCGCGGTGCAGCTCTTCGACTCCTGGGCCGGCGCGCTCGGCGCCGACGACTACGCGACCTACGTCCTCCCGGCCAGCCGCCGCATCTTCGACGGCCTCGCGGACCTGGACGTCCCCCGCATCCACTTCGGCGTCGGCACCGGCGAGCTGCTCGGCCTGATGGGCAGCGCGGGCGCGGACGTGGTCGGCGTGGACTTCCACGTCCCGCTGGACGAGGGCGCCCGCCGCGCCGGGCCCGGCAAGGCGGTGCAGGGCAACCTCGACCCGGCCGCCGTGCTGGCGCCGTGGCCGGTGGTCGAGGAACGCGCCCGCGACGTGCTGCGCCGCGCGAAGGCCGCGGAGGGACACGTGTTCAACCTCGGCCACGGCGTGCTGCCGGAGACCGACCCCGAGGTGCTGCAGCGCCTGGTCGAGCTGGTGCACGAGGAGTCCCGCGCGTGACGACCGGCGTCGTCGTCATGGCCTACGGCACGCCGGCCGACCGCGACGACATCGAGCGCTACTACACCGACATCCGCCGGGGCCGCCCGCCGGCGCCGGAGCAGCTCGCCGACCTGGCCCGCCGCTACGACGCCATCGGCGGCACGTTCCCGCTCCGCGCGATCACCGAGGCGCAGGTCGCGGCGCTGCGCCGCCACCTCGGCGACGGCTACGACGTCGCGCTCGGCCTGAAGCACGCGGGACCCACGATCGAGGACGCGGTCGGCAGCCTGGCCGCCCGGGGCGCCGCGCGCATCGTCGGCCTGGTGCTCGCGCCGCACTACTCCGCGCTGTCGGTCGGCGAGTACGCCCGCCGCGCCCGCGAGGCCGCCGCGGCGCACGGCCTCCAGGCCGACACGGTCGAGTCGTGGCACCTGCTGCCCGAGTACCTGGAGCTACTCGCCAACGCGGTCGTCGACGCGCAGGCGACGCTGCCCGAGCACGCGCAGCGCGACGCCGACGTGGTGTTCACCGCGCACTCGCTGCCCGAACGCGCCGTCGGCCCCGACGACCCGTACCCGGACCAGGTGCGCGCCACGGCCGAGGCGGTGGCGACGCTGGCCGACCTGTTCCGCTGGACGACGGCCTGGCAGAGCGCCGGCCGGACGGACGACACGTGGCTCGGACCCGACCTGCTCGACGTGATCCGGGTCCGCGCCGAGGAGGGCGCGGCCGGGATCGTGGTGTGCGCGTGCGGCTTCGTCGCCGACCACCTCGAGGTGGCGTACGACCTTGACGTCGAGGCCGCGAACCTCGCCACCGAGCTCGGCCTGCCGTTCGCCCGCACCCGCTCGGTCAACGACGACGACACCGTGCTGCGGGCCCTGGCCGCGCTGGTGCGCGACCGCGCCCGGGCGTGAGGACCCCGACGCCGCTCGTCCGGCTGCTCGGCCTCGCCTCGATCTGGGGCACCAGCTTCCTGCTCATCAAGGTGGCCCTCGACGGCCTGCCGCCGCTCGGCATCGCGCTCGGCCGCTGCGTCGCCGGCGCGATCACGCTCTGGGTCTACGTCCTCGCCACCGGCCGCACCGTCCCGCGCGACCCGCGGCTGTGGGCGCGGCTGACGTTCGTCGGCCTGGTCGCGAACGCGCTGCCGTTCGCCCTCTTCTCCTGGGGCGAGCTGCACGTGACGAGCGGCATCGCCGGCGTCTACAACGCCACCACGCCGCTGTTCACGCTGGCCATCGCGATCGCGTTCCTGCCCGCCGAGCGGGCCACCCGCGAACGCGGCGCCGGCCTGCTCGTCGGCTTCGCCGGCATCGTCGTGGTGCTCGGCCCCTGGCGTGGCGTCGGCGAGAACTCGCTGCTCGGCCAGCTCGCCTGCCTCACCGCCGGCGCGTCGTACGGCGTCGGGCTCGTCTACGTCCGCCGCGTCATCTCGCCGCTGAGGCTCGACGTCGCGTCGCAGACAGCCTGCCAGCTCACCGCCGCCGTCGCGATGCTCGCCCTGGCCACCCCGCTGGCCGGCGGCGACGTGCACGTCACCTGGCGCGTCGCCGGCGCCGTCCTCGCGCTCGGCGCGCTCGGCACCGGGCTGGCGATGATCGTCTACAACAGCCTGATCCGCGACGTCGGGCCGACGTCGACGTCGCTGGTGACGTTCATCGTGCCGGTCATCGCGGTGGCGCTCGGCGCGGTGCTGCTCGGCGAGCCGGTGACCTGGAACCTCTTCGCCGGTGCCGCCGTCGTCGTCGCCGGCGTCGCCCTCGCCGAGGGGAGGCTGCGCCGCCGGTGACCGAACGCCACGTGGTCGTCCTCGGCGGCGGCATCGCCGGCCTGTCCGCCGCCTACGCGCTCCGCCGCGCGCTGCCCGGCGCCTGCGTGACGCTGGTCGAGGAGTCCGCCCGCCTCGGCGGCAAGCTCTGCACCGGCGAGCTCGGCGGCGCCGTGGTCGAGACCGGCGCCGACAACTGGCTCGCCCGCGTGCCCGAGGCGACCGCGCTCGCCCGCCAGGTCGGCCTCGGCCCCGACCTCGTGTCGCCGGCCACGGGCGACGCCTGGGTCTGGGCGGGCAGCAGGCTCCGCCGCCTGCCACGCGGCACCGTGCGCGGCGTGCCAGGGAGCGTGACGAGCCTCGCCCGCACCCGCGTCCTCACGCCGCGCGGGCTGCTCCGCGCCGCCGCCGAGCCGTGGCTGCCCGGCAAGCCGCCGGAGGGCCCGACGACGGTCGGCGCCCTGGCGCGGCGGCGGCTCGGCCGGCAGGCCACCGAACGTCTCGTCGAGCCGCTGCTCGGCGGCGTCTACGCCGGCCGCGCCGACGACCTCGACCTCGACGCCGCCGCCCCCGACCTGGCCGCCCTGGCGCGGCAGCGGCGCAGCCTGGTCCGCGCCGTCCGGGCCCGGCCGGCGGCGCCGGAGGGGCCGGTGTTCCACTCGGTCCGCACCGGCCTGTCCACGCTGGTCGAGGCCGTCACCGCCCACGCCCGCGCCGACGTGCTGACCCGCACCCGCGCAGCGACCGTCGAACGCCTCCCGTACGGCTTCCGCGTCACGCTCGCCGGCGGCCGCGCGCTCATCGCCGACGCGGTCGTCGTCGCCACGCCCGCGAAGCCGGCCGCCCGGCTGCTGGAGCTCGTCGCGCCCGACGCGGCCACCGCGCTGCGCGGCGTCACGTACGCCGACGTCGCCGTCGTCGGCCTCGCGTACCGCGGCGACGCCGCGCTCCCGCCCGGCTCCGGGCTGCTCGTCCCGCCGGGCGCGCGGCTCACCAAGGCGGTGACGTTCTACGGCCAGAAGTGGCCCGCCGCCGCCACGCCCGGCACCACGCTGCTGCGCGCCAGCGTCGGGCGCGCCGGGGAGCCGCCGCCGGACGACGACGCGGCCCTCGTCACGCGTGTCCACCGGGAGCTCGCGCCGCTGCTGCGGCTGCCGGGCAAGCCGGTCGACGCGTTCGTCGCGCGCTGGGACGCGGGGCTGCCGCAGTACGCGCTCGGCCACCTCGACCTCGTCGCCCGCGTCGAGGCCGCGCTCCCCGACGGGATCGCGGTCGCCGGCGCGGCGTACCGGGGCGTCGGCATCGCGGCCTGCGTGCGTTCGGGGCAGGAGGCCGCGGCCCGAATCGCGGGGCACCTCGCGGCCAGGGGAGAATGAGCGGCATGGAGAAGACCGCGCGCGAGCTGAACGACGAGCTGCTCTACACGATGTACTCCGTCTTCCGGGCCGAGCCCGGCGCGAGCCGGGACGCGGCGGAGGTCGACGCGCTGTTCGAGGAGCTCGCCGCGAAGGACGTGTACACCCGCGGGACGTACGCGCTGTCCGGCTACCGCGCCGACGCCGACCTGCTCATCTGGTGGACCTGCCCCGACCCGGACGTGCTGCAGAGCGCGTACACGCGCTTCCGCCAGACCGCGCTCGGCCGCGACCTGGAGCCGGTCTGGAGCGTCGTCGGGCTGCACCGGCCGGCCGAGTTCAACAAGAGCCACATCCCGGCGTACGTGAAGCGCGAGGACCCCAAGCGCTACGTCTGCGTCTACCCGTTCGTCCGGTCGCTCGAGTGGTACCTGCTCGACCCCGAGGAGCGCCGCGAGATGCTCGCGACGCACGGCAAGATGGCCCGCGAGTACCCGGACGTGCGCTCCAACACCGTCGCCTGCTTCGCCCTCAACGACTACGAGTGGCTGCTCGCGTTCGAGGCGGACGAGCTGCACCGCCTCGTCGACCTGATGCGCCACCTGCGCGGCGCCGAGGCGCGGCGGCACACCCGCGAGGAGATCCCGTTCTTCACCGGCGTGCGGCGCCCGCTCGCCGAGATCGTCGCCGACCTCCCGTAGTGGCCCGGCGCACCTACACCGGCTGGAAGGCCGGCCTCGTCGTCGTCGCCGTGACGGCGGTGGTGTTCACGGTGCTCAACCTGATCGCCCGCGACATCCGCGAGGGCCGCGACCGCCGTACGCCCTCGCCCGCGGTCACGACGCTCGCGCCGTAGCCGGCGCGAGCCGCCAGCCGGCCAGCAGCAGCGCCAGCACCACGCCGCCGGCGACCCGCGCGACCGGCGGCCCCGCGGCGAGCGCGACCCCCGGCAGCCAGGCGAACGCCACCAGCGGGCCGGGCCCCGCCTCGCCGAGCTCGGCGCCGCGCCACAGCCGCAGCGCCATCCGCACCACGAACGGCAGCGCGCACAGCGTCGGCAGGTACGCCGGCGCCCACAGCAGCATCCCGACGAACGCCCAGCCGCCGAGCGACACCGCGCCGGCCACCAGCACGACCGCCACCGCGGCCACCGCGAGCAGCAACGACACCGCCGCCGGCCGCGCGGGCTCCGCCGCCTCCTCCGCCGCCTCCTCCGCCACGAACCCAGTGTGGCGCCGTAGGGTCGCACCATGCTGAAGCTCGCCCTCGCGCCGTTCGTCCTGGTCTGGCTGCTCATCGGGCTGCTCGCGGCGTTCCAGCGCGACTACTTCGAGGGCGACGACAAGTCCTGCGCGAAGACCGGGACGACGATCGTGACCGTCTTCGCGGGCCCGCTGAACTACCTCGGCGCGAACCCGAAGATCGACTGCAAGCTGCCGCAGCCGAGCGAGTGACCGGCCAGCGAAGACGCAAACGCCGACGGGGGCAGAGTGAGTTCATCTGGTGGTCGTAGCAGCCAGTCTGACAACTCTGTGGTCAGGGTCGTGGCTGTTGTTGCATTGGGTTTCGCGACGAACAAGCTGTCGGATGCTGTCGAGTTGACGTGGCCCATGCTCGTGCTCGGAGTCCCGCTTGCACTCGTGCTCGCCCTGACCTTTGAACGACGGCGTCAGTTGAGCGCACCCCGCGGCGATACGACGAGCGAACTGGTCGTGTTCTGCCTCGTCGCGCTTCTGCTCGGTGCTGTTGCAGCGGGCACTTTCTTGCTGCCGATCCTGGAGCAGCATGTCTTCCTGGTCGCTGGGGGGTTCGTCTTCAACTACGAACTTGGCGCAGGGGCGGTGCTCGCGCTGCTGGCGGGTCTGGGCGCAAGCCGTCGGCGCAGCCCGGTACTCGTCACGGCCTTCGTGGTCTGGTCCGTGACTGGGATGACATTGGTGTTGACGACCTTCCGCCGAGAGAACGACCCCGTTAGCACCTTCGTCGGGTGGACCGTTGGTGTCGGCCTGTTCAGCGCCCTCGTGTACCTATGGCCCGTAGCCGTAAGAGTCTTCAGCGACTTCTGGGGTTCAGATCCCGAGGCGCATGAGTCCGTACACACCACGCTAGACAGGGAGAGCGACACACCGCCGCCGCCAGCTTCGACTGCAGCTGACCCGGGATAGTGGGCGAGTGCCTTCACCTTTCGTCGAGATCGAGGTCGAGACGCCGAACGGCGTCCGCACGGTCAAGGTCACGAACCCGGACAAGGTCTACTTCAGCGCCCGCGGCGAGACGAAGATGGACCTCGTCCAGTACTACCTCGCCGTCGGCCCCGGCATCGTCAACGCGCTGTACGAGCGGCCCACCGTCCTGAAACGGCACCCGGACGGCGCGGAGAGCGAGGCGATCTACCAGAAGCGCGTGCCGGACAGCCGGCCGCCGTGGATCGAGACGGCGCGCGTGGAGTTCCCGAGCGGGCGCGACGCGTACGAGCTCTGCCCGGTCGACGTCGCGCACGTCGCCTGGGCGGCGAACCTCGGCACGCTCGACTTCCACCCCTGGCCGAGCCGGCGCGGCGACACCGAGCACCCGGACGAGCTGCGGATCGACCTCGACCCGATGCCGGGCGCGACATTCGAGATGGTGCGCGAGGTGGCGTTCGAGGTGCGGGCGCTGCTGGACGAGCTGCGCCTCGCGTCGTGGCCGAAGACGACCGGGTCCAAGGGCCTGCACGTCTACGTGCGGGTGCGCCCCGAGTGGACGTTCCTCGACTGCCGGCACGCCGCGATCGCGGTGGCCCGCGAGGTCGAACGCCGCCGGCCCGACCTGGCGACGGCGAAGTGGTGGAAGGAGGAGCGCGGCGAGCGGGTGTTCCTCGACTTCAACCGGATGGCCCGCGACCAGACGATCGCGAGCGCGTACAGCGTCCGCGCCCGCGCCGACGCGCAGGTCTCCGCGCCGCTGACGTGGGACGAGGTCGCCGACGCGACGAACGCCGACTTCACGATCGCCACGATGCCGAAGCGGTTCGCCGAGGTGGGCGACCTGCACGCCGGGATCGACGAGGCGCCGATGGACCTGACGCCGTTGCTGGAGCTGTACGAACGCCACGGCGAGGGCGACGCGCCGTACCCGCCGCAGTTCCCCAAGATGGCGGGGGAGCCGAAGCGCGTGCAGCCCAGCCGCGACCGGGACCGGAAGTCGTGAGGGCACCGCTGGCCGCCGCCGCGGCCGCGCTGCTGTTCGGGGTCGCCGCCGGCGCGATCGGCGGCTACGCCGCCGGGCACGACCCGGAGCCGGTCGCGGCGCCGTCGCCGAGCGCGAGCCCCGTGCCGAGCGCCACGCCCAGCCCCACGCCCACGCCGACCCCGTCGGCGAGCGCCGGCCCCTGCCAGGACGCGCAGACCCAGCTCGACCTCAACGCCTGCGCGGCCCGCGAGCGGCAGCAGGCGGAGGCGCTGCTCGACCGCGCCTACCGGGCCGTGCTGGCCCGCTCCGAGGGCGCCGCGCGGGACGCGCTCGAACGCTCGCAGCGCGACTGGCGACGCGCCGCCGACACCCTCTGCGGCGCGCAGGCCGGCCAGGGCAGCATCGGCCCGATGAACGCGGCGTTCTGCCTCGCCGACGCCGCGCGCGACCGGGCCGCGGACGTCTGCGTGTGGTTCTCGCCGAACGCGGACGCCGACCTCCCACCCGAGTGCCGGGACTTTGTACCCGAGGACGAAGGGACCTAGGACCCGGCTCGTCCAGGGTCGTCCGACTCGCCCGCGAGAGTGGCGACTGGCCCGAACCAGGCGCCGATGTCTGAGTCGTGGGGACGATCAGGAAGCTCGGGGCACTCGGCGGCGTCGCGGTCACCCGTACCGCGGCGGTGCTCGCGGGGGTCCTGGTGGCGGGGGCGGCGACGGGCGTGTCGTTCGCGGCGCAGGACGTCGCGCTGACGACCGGGGAGCGCCCGGCCGACCCGCTGCGCATCGACGGCAGCATCGAGGGCGTGGTCGCCGGCGAGCACGCGTGGCTCACGCTGACGCTCACCAACGGCGGCGCCGGGCCGCGCGCGGTCACCCGCGTCCACGTCGAGCCGACCGGCGTCGTCTCCGGCCCCGCCTCCTGCGACAACGGCTACCTCACCGCCGGCGAGTGGCGCGGCGCGGTGACGGTCCCCGCGCGCGGCACCGCGACCGTGACGGTCCCGGTCGCCGTGGCGGCCGGCCTGCCCGCCGGCTGCGACTCGGTCGTGTGGGGTCTGTTGTACACGGCCTACTGAGAGTGACGGCCGCGCCGCGGCGGCGCGCCGAATGTCCCATTTGGGGGCGGTTCGTCCGAACCACTTCGGTCTAGTCATCCCGGGCCATCAACTCCGTACGGTCACCCGATGTCGCGGCCCGCTCCGGCCCGGCAGAGTACGTACCAACGACGGAACAAGCGCCGGGCCCCTGGCCAGGGAAATCCGGTGGCGACCTCGGGCGAGAAGGCGATCGACTCCCGCCACCCGTCGGCGTCAGACAGGGCACGCGTTCTGTTCGCGCTGTCCTCCCACGTCGTCCACGGATGCAGGAGTTCCTCATGCGCACGTTCTCGAAGCGGACCATGTTCGTCGCCGGCTCGACCGCGGTCGTGCTGGCCGCCGCCGGCATCGCCTACGCGTACTACGCCGGCTCGATCGCCGGCACCGGCACCGGCACCGCCACGCCGGCCGCGAACACCTCGCAGGCCATCTCGTTCGCGTCCAGCGCGATCAGCGACCTCGCCCCCGGCACCACCAAGAACGCCACGGTGACGTTCACGAACCCGAACGCCTGGGCCGTCAGCTACCCGGAGCGGACCGTCTCGGTCAGCAGCGTGACCGGCCCGGCCGGCTGCCTCACCAACGCGGTCGCCGGCCTGTCCGGCTCCGCCACGCTCCCCGCGGGCGTCCTGGCGAAGAACGGCGCGGCCGGCAGCACGGTCACCGTGTCCGTCCCCGTCACGATGGCGGACTCGATGGACGTCGACCAGACCGCCTGTGCCGGCGCGAACCTGGTCGTCACCTACGCGGCCGCGGTCCCGGCCCCGTAACCAGCGACACCCATCCCGTAGCGACGACGTAGCCGAGAGGAGGAGCAGCCGTGAACGCGATCAACGAGCTCAGCGCCAAGCAGCGCCTGGCCGGTCTGCTCCTCCTCTTCGGCACGGGTGTCGTCGGGACGCTCGCCTACGCCCTGATCTCCGGGGGCGACGGCCGGCCGGCCACCCCCGCGGCGCAGAACCCGCCGTCGGGCACCGGCACCGTCGTCGCGTCGCCGTCGCCGAGCGCGACGGGGGCCCCCGCGGTGACGGGCGTGTTCTTCATCTCCGGGAACGTCGACGGCCTGGTGCCGGGCGCGGCGAAGACGATGCCGCTCACCGTCACCAACCCGAACCCGTTCCCGATCCAGGTCCTGAGCGTGAGCACCGGCGTCGCCGTGCCCACGTCGGTGGCCTGCCCCGCCGGCTCGCTCGACGTCGGCGACTACGCGTTCGACGACGGCGACGCCGCGCTGACGGCTCCGGCCAACGGCACCGTCCGCGTCGACGTGCCCGTCCAGCTCGTGGACTCGCTGACGGTCGACCAGAGCGGCTGCCGGGGCACGACGTTCGCCCTGACGTTCCGGGGCACCGCCCAGCAGGTGACCTCGTGAACGCCCGCCGCCTGGCCGTCCCGGCCGTCGCGTCGAGCGCCGCGGTGGTCCTCCTCGCGGGCGCCGCCGTCGCGTCGTACCGCACGTCGGTCGCCACGACCGGTACCGGCCCCGCGGCCGTGCAGCAGGCGAAGACGCTGACGCTCGACGTGACCGGTACCGTCTCGTCCAACCTGTACCCGGGCGGGCCCGGCGCGACCGTGTCGTTCAGCGTCACGAACCCGTACACCCGCGCCGTCTCGCTCACCGGCATCGTCGCCACCGGCAACGTGGTCGTGTCGCCGCTGCCCGGCAAGACGTGCGCCACGACCGGCATCACCGTCGCCACGCCGACCGGCCTGCCGATCGAGCTGGAGAAGCTCGACCCGGCGAACGGCCTGGACGGGGTCACGAGTGTGACGCTGGCCAACGTGGTGAAGATGGGTACGAGCGCCGACAACGGGTGCCAGGGCGCGACGTTCACGATTCCGTTCCAGGTGACGGGGCAGCTGTGATGAGGGCGAAGAAGCGAGGCGCGGTCGTCGCGACCGCCGCGGTCGCCGTGGTCGCGGTCGCCGGCTCGGCATGGGCGTACTTCGCCCTGGCGTCGAACACCGACACCGGCGGCTTCACCGCCCGGTCCCTGACCGAGGCGCTGACGCCCGCCGGCGCGCCCGCGTCCTCCACCTCCGTCACCGTCACGTGGTCGCTGCCCGCCTCGCAGGTGCCGGGCGCGCAGTACGTCGTGACCAACACCGTCGACAACCACACCGCCTGCACCGTCGCGTCCACCGTGACGTCGTGCACGGACACCGCCGCGGTGCCCGGCGTGGCGAACACCTACCGCATCGCGGCCGCGCTGTCCGGCTCGTCGTGGACGAGCACCGGCACGACGTTCACCACCGCCGCGACGCCGCCGCTCCTGGTGATCGCGCGGACCACGAGCACCGCCCTCGTCGCCGGCACGGCGTTCCCCGTGAACGTCACCGCGAAGAAGGGCAGTCCGCTCGTCACCGACGCGTCCTACACCGGGAACAAGACCGTCGCCTGGTCCGGCTTCACGAACAGCCCGGACGGCACCGCGCCGGTCTACCCGGCGACCACCCTCGCGTTCTCCGGCGGCGTCAGCGCCACCGTCAACGTCACGACGTTCACGGCCGGCTCGCAGACGCTCTCCGTGACCTCCGGCAGCAGCAGCGGCAGCGCGACGTACACCGTCAGCGCGGCGGGCGCGGCGCTGCGGTTCACCAGCGGCACCCCGAGCTGCGACAGCGGCAGCATCACGATCGACACGGCGGGCGCGACGTTCACCGCGAAGGTGAGCCGCGACCAGGACGTCTACGGCAACACCGCGTCGTTCAGCGGGCTGTCGAACGGCCCCGTGACGCTGAGCCCGACGAGCAAGGGAACGTTCTCGCCCACCACGGTGTCGTTCGCGAACAACGGCGCCAAGGAGAGCGGCGCCTTCACCTACACCCGCAGCGGCAACGGCAACGTGACCCTCACCGCGGCCCTCACCGGCTACGTGAGCGGGACCTGCTCCGCCAAGCAGTAGCCGCTACGTCCCGAAGATCGACGAGAGCTCGTACGGCGCCACGACCTCGAGCTGCTCGTACGTGCACTGCGCGGGGGTCTTGTCCGGGCGCCACCGCACGAAGTGCGCCGTGTGCCGGAACCGGCTGCCCTCCATGTGCTCGTACGTCACCTCGAGGACGCGCTCGATGCGCAGCGGCTCCCAGGACAGGTCCTTCTTCGCGTTCCACCGGCTGACGTTGCCGGGCATCTGGCCCTGGTTGCTCGCGGTGGCCCACGACTCCCACGGGTGGCCGTCGAGCGCCCCCTCGCGCAGCGGCGCGAGCTCGTCGACCAGCTCCTTGCGGCGCTGCATCGTGAAGCTCGCCGCGACGCCCACGTGGTGCAGGTCGCCGGCGTCGTCGTAGAGGCCGAGCAGCAGGCTCCCGACGATCGGGCCGGTCTTGTGCCAGCGGAAGCCGGCCAGCACGACGTCGGCGGTGCGCGAGTGCTTCACCTTGAGCATCACGCGCTCGTCCTCGCGGTACGTCACGTCGCGCGGCTTGGCGACGACGCCGTCGAGGCCGGCGCCCTCGAACCGCCCGAACCAGTCGTTCGCCGTCGCCTCGTCGGTTGTGACCGGCGTGAGGTGCACCGGCGGGCGGGCGCCGGCGAGCGCCTCCTCGAGCAGCGCGCGGCGTTCCTCGAACGACCGCCCGCGCACGTCGGCGTCGTCCAGCGCGAGCAGGTCGAACGCCACGAACGACGCGGGCGTCTCCTTCGCCAGCCGGTTGACCCGCGACTCGGCGGGGTGGATGCGTTGCTGCAACGCCTCGAAGTCCAGCCCGGTCCCGGTGGCGATGACGACCTCGCCGTCGACCACGCAGCGTTCGGGCAGCGACTCCTTGACCGCCGCGACGACCTCGGGGAAGTAGCGGGTGAGCGGCCGCTCGTTGCGCGAGCCGAGCTCCACCTCGTCGCCGTCGCGGAACACGATGCAGCGGAAGCCGTCCCACTTGGGCTCGAACAGGAACCCGGCCGGGTGGTCGTCCTGCGACGGCATCGACTTCGTCGCCTTGGCGAGCATGGGCTTGATCGGCGGCATGACGGGGAGATGCATCGCCCGATTGTCCCGTACGCGGCGCGCGACTCGGCGGCGCCGCGCAGCAAGGCGTACGCTGGGGTCACTTCGGCTGCCACGGCAGCGAGGCTCGTGTCCGGCAGTGGGCACTCGTCCTGGGCCGACACCCACGTGGTGCGTCCTCGGTGCGAGGGGGCTGGTGGCGCGGGTGCTGAGCGGTCTCCCGGGTCTATGGACGGGAAGCCGCATGGCAGAGGAACGCACGCCGCAGGACACGCTGGTCGACCAGGTCGCGGCGTTCGCCGAGCTCGGCGGGATCGTGTTCGCCGAGCACTCGCTCGCGGCGGTCATGGAACGCATCGCGGCGCTGGCCAAGGCCACGATCCCGGGCGCGGACGAGGTGTCGGTGACCCTCGTCAACGGCGAGCCCGTGACCGCGGCCGCCACCGGTTCACTCGCGCTCGACGTGGACGAGGCGCAGTACGCCGCCGGCACCGGGCCGTGCCTCGACGCGGCCGAGGCGGCGACGACGGTGCTCATCGCGGACATGGCGGCCGAGGATCGCTGGCCGGAGGTCACGCCCGTGGCGCGCGACCGGGGCGCGCAGAGCTCGCTGTCGATCGGCCTGCCGGTCCAGCAGCGCGTGTACGGCGCACTCAACATCTACAGCCGGTCGCCGCACGCGTTCGACGGGGACGCCGTCGCCGCCGCCGAGTCGTTCGCCCGCTACGCCGCCGTCGCCGTCGCCAACGCGACGCTCTACCAGGCCACGGCCGCGCTCGCGGAGCAGATGAAGGAGGCGATGAAGACCCGGGCCGTCATCGACCAGGCGAAGGGCATCCTCATGGGCGCGCACGGCTGTGACAGCGAGACGGCGTTCAGCCTGCTGGTGACCGCCTCGCAGCGCCACAACCGCAAGCTGCGCGAGATCGCGCAAGGCATCGTCGACAGCGTGCAACGGCACTCCCCGCCGGGGGGCTGACCGTCGAGGCAAGCTTTCCTTTCCCGCGCGTTCGACGCCGAACGCGCGGGTACATTACGGACACCACGGTCGTTCGGCAGGAAGCGACCGCGCCGCTGCGCTCGGCAGAGGACGACCGTGAGGCGAGAACAGTTCTCCACCACCCGGTGCGGAGACCTCGTGGTGCTCCGCTGCCGTGACGAGCTCGACATCGCGACCGTTCCGCTCCTGCGCGCCGCGGTCGCCCGTGCCGAAGCCGTGGCCCCCGAGGTCGTGCTCGTCGACCTGCGTGAGGTGACCTTCCTCGACAGCGCCGGCTTCCACGCCCTCGACGACGCGGCGCGGCGGCTCGGACGCCTCGGCGCCTGGTGCGGCTTCGCCGACCCCGCGAGCGAGGGCGTCCGCCGCGCCCTCGACCTGTGCGACCTGGCCCGCAACCTCCCACGCTGGCCCACGGTCGCCGAGACGCTGCGCGCGTCCGATGCGCGGGAGCCGGCGCGGGCCGCGACGCGCGTCGGGGGCTGACCGGCGCCGGGCCTGCGGGCGCGCCGGCTGAGCCACCGCGCCGCGGGTGGGCGGCCGCGGGCGTGGAGACGGCGGCGAGCCAGGCGGCGCCGGCGCCGACCTCGGGCACGACGGAGGGGGCGGACCGAAGCCCGCCCCCTCCGTCGAACCGTGTCGCTACTTCCCGGTCTGGAAGCAGGCCGGCTTGACCGACAGGCACTCCAGGACGGGCGTGGTCGGGCAGGTGAACGTGCAGCCGGTCGTGGCGCCGCCGGCGACGACGGCCAGGTCCTCCGAGCCGAGCTCGGTCAGGGCCTCGCGGCGGATCGTGAGCTTCATGCGGTTCCTCCAGGTGTGGCGCTTACGCCTCGGTGAAGCAGGTCACGTCGCAGGTGAGGAACGTGAGGATCGTCGTGCACTCGCCGGACACGGCACCGCCGTGGACGGCCGTCAGCTCGTCGCTGGTGAGCTGGGTGAGGGTCTCGCGGGACAGGGTGAGGCGGCGGGTCAGCACGACGTCGTCTCCGGGCCGGTGCCGCAGGCCTCGTACAGGGACAGGCACTCCTTGAGGTGCATGGTGAAGGGGCAGCCGCCGGTGGCGTCGCCGCCGGCCACGACCGCCAGGTCTTCCGCGCTCAGCGGCGCGAGCGTCTCGCGGCGGAGGGTGAGCTTCCTGCGCATGAGGGGCTCCGTTCGAAGGGTGAGGGTCTCGGAGGAGCAACGCTGCCACACCGGACCCGCATCCGGCCAGCGTCGCCCGCCGCCGCGCGGCGCGGTCAGCCCGCGGTCGTCCGGAACGGCGCGCCGTGGTCGTCGATCCGCACGACGCCGTTGCGGGCTCCGGAGGCCCAGGCGAGCTCGGCGTGCCAGCGGCAGAAGCACGTCTCCGTCTCGACCAGCATCTCGAACGCCTCCGGCTCGCTGCCGTCGATGGTGAGCGGGAACGACACGGCCGGCTGCCCGCCGACAGCGAGTGGCTGCACGGACGGCGGGTCCGGGTCGAGGTTCACCGCGAACAGGCGCACGGGCAGCGCCGCGCACGCCATCTGGTTGCGGTGCCCGGCCGGCGGGCGGAGGCGTTCGTCGACGACGACCCGGACGCCGGTGAGCACGACCGTCGCGTCGCTCCGCCCGGTCACGACCGCGCGCAGCGCCATCCCGCTCGCCGGGATCTCCGGCCCGGTGTCGGGGACCAACGCCACCCCGCAGCGCCGCTCCGTCGTGACGCTAAGCGGGGGCGCGTTGTCGGGGCGTTCGAGCACCCGCTCACGCACGTCGCTCGCGGTGTCCGTCACGAGCATCACGATCGTCGCGCCGAGGCCGGCCACCACGGTGCCGCCCAGCCAGGTGCGCGCGCGCCGCAGCGGGCCCGGCGTGGGGCGCTGCTGTCCTGCGTCTTCCGCCATGAGGTTCCCCCGTCATGCCGTGTCCGTTCGCGCGCAGTGTGGCACCGGACGGCGGCCCCGGAGGGCGGTTCCGCGAACTTTTCCGCGGCGCTACAGGCAGCGCGCCCACAGCGGGTCGTGCAGCGGGTCGAGCCACACGGTGCAGTCCCGGTAGAAGCAGTCGAGCGAGCACGTCCAGCCGGTGCACTCGTAGTCGAGCACGCCGCCGCAGTAGCGGTCGTACGCGACGGCGGCGGGGGCGAGCGGCGCGGCGAGCGCGGCGGTGACGGCGGCGAGCGCGAGCAGGCGGCGCATGAGGGGACCTCCTGGTGGCGGGCCGCCAGGATAACGGCGGCATAGGGTGCGGAACGTGCTCGCGGTGGGCTCGACGGTGCTCGGCGTCGCCGACGTGGCGCGCGCGGCGCGGTTCTGGCACGGCGCCCTCGGCTACGTCCCCCGCGAGGCCGGCGACGAGACGTTCGTCGTGCTCCTGCCGGGCGACGGCTCCGGCGGGCCGCGGCTGTCCCTGATGCGCAGCGAGACGCCGGTGCAGGACGAGCCGCGCGTGCACCTCGACCTCTACGCCGGCGACGCGGCGGACCAGGCGGCGGAGGTCGAGCGGCTGGTCGCGCTCGGCGCGACCCGCGTCGACTGGCGGTGCTACCCCGACGACGCCGACTTCGTGGTGCTCGCCGACCCGGACGGCAACCGGTTCTGCGTGATCCGCACCGCCTGACCTGCCCGCCTTCGCCCGCGCGGAGCCCTACGCTGCGGGCATGAGCGGACTGTTCCGGCGGCTGCTCGGCCGCGACCCCGGCGACGACGAGCCGGCCCGCGCCCAGCCGGTGCGCGACGGGGGAGCCGCGCAGCGGCGGGCGCGGTTCGGCGAGCTCGCGGCCGAGCTGCGCGACGCGGCCGGGCGGCTCGCGGCGGTGGCGGAGGTCGTGGCGGCCCGCGAGGAGCAGCTACGCCGCTCGGTCGACCAGTACGACGAGATCGCCAAGCAGGCGATCGCGAACGGCCGCACGATCCAGGCGGAGAGCGCGATCGCGTCGTCGGACGCGGCGGCGGCCGCGCTCGACGCGCTGGCGCCGCAGGCGGCGGAGATCGGGACGCTGCGCGGCGAGCTGGAGCGGGCCGCGCTGGAGACCGAACGGTCCCAGGACACGTCGGCGGAGGCGTTGCGGGTCGCGGAGGAACGCGCCCGCCGGCTCACGGTCCGCGCGCACGACCTCGCCGCGCCGCACCGGCCGCGCGACTAGTCCTCCTTGGGCGGGTGCTCCGTCAGGTAGTCCACGAACTTGGCGCGCAGCAGCGGCTCGACCTCGCCGAGGTCCTCGCCGCGGAACTCCCGGAAGAGCTGGATCAGGTCGCTGATCGCCGACGGCACGGCGGTGAACGCGTCCTCGCCGGCCGCGTTGTCGGACGACGGCAGGTGCTTGAGCAGGTCCCAGAAGAACGCCACGTCGAGGCGGTGCTCCGCGACGTCGAACGCCTTCGCGCGCAGCTCCTCGGTCGACAACGACTCCAGCTCGGTCCGGTCCATGGACCGGGACACTACCGACCGTCAGGGCATCGGCGCGCCGACGGGCAGCCGCGCCAGCGTGGTGCTCGGCACCGCCGTGAGCAGCACCGGCCGGTAGCCGTAGTTGTCGTAGACGGCCCACGACGGGAACGGCCGGCGGGTGCCGTTGCTCACGGCGTACGGCCGGTTGGAGCTGTCCTTGTAGACGGCGCCGTCGCCGAGCACGAGCGGCGCGCCGAGCGCGGGGAAGCCGGGCAGCGCCTGCTGCTCCGCGGTCACCGCGATCGCGTCGAGCGCGTTCAGCCCGCGCGAGGCGAGCGTGTAGGTGTCGGGGACCCAGCGGCGGGCGCCGTTCTCGACGAGCCAGAGCGTCGACGCGGTGGCGTCCTTGAGCAGCGCGCCCTCGTAGTACGGCGTCGCCGGCAGCGCCGTGCCCGCCGGGGCGACGCCGACCGTGGCGAGCGCCGCGGCGGTCGTGGTGCGCACCCGCGCGGCCGGGATGCCCAGCGGCGCGAGCAGCGCGACGTCCGGGATCGCGACGCGGGTGCGCCGCTGCACGAACCACACCGCGCCGTCGGGCCCGCGGTACGCGCGGCCGTTCGGCAGCGGCACGGAGACGCTGTAGGAGTACGCGTTGAACTCGTACGAGCTCACGGTCAGCACGCCGCGGACGTCCCAGCCGCGCTCGGCCATCACCTCGCGCAGCACCGGGCGCTTGCGGCCGTCGCGCAGCTCGTACACCGGGCAGGTGCCGCAGGCGCGGATCAGCGTGCCGTCCGGGTGCGGCCCGGAGACGACCGGCGCGCCGAGGCGGCGGGCGGCGTTGAGCGACCAGTACGCGTTGTAGACGGTGCCGCTCCACGGGTCGCCCTTGCGGAGCTCGAAGTGCAGGTGCGGCCCGGTGCTCTCGGCGTTGCCGCTGTCGCCGGACCAGCCGAGGAGCTGGCCGGCCACGACCCGCAGGCCGACGCGCAGGCCGGGCGCGAACGCGTAGCGCGCGGTGCCGCGGCCGTCGTCGGTGCCGGGGGTGTCGTTGTTGACGTGGATGTAGTTGGCGCTCCAGCCGTTGTCGCCCTTGAGGGTGAAGTAGTTGCCGTCGCCGACGGTCGTCTCGGCCTTGATCGAGTGGATGACGCCGTTGAACGCCGCCACCAGCGGCCGCATCTTCGGGCCCATCAGGTCCTGGCCCATGTGCTTGCGGGTGCAGCCCGAGCGGCAGGCGAGGAACGTGTCGCTGTACGACGTCGGCCCGAGGACCGGGAAGACCATCGGCACCGTCACGCGGTCCGTCGTGTAGGTGTCCGCGGCGAACGCGTGCGGCGAGCCGAGGAGCGCGACGGTGGCGGTGGACACGGCGAGCAGGCGGCGGAACGTCGGTCGCATGCCTTACTGGGTCGGACGCTCCGGCGCTGGGCTGAACGGCCGAACGGGTGGAGTGACAGAGGTCTGACCCGGCGGTCGGTGCCGATATCGTCCGGTCCGTGCCGGTACGTCTCGTCGACCGCGCGCCCGCGATCCGTACCGACGCTCTGGTGGCCTCGCTCGTGCCACCGCCGCGGTTCGACGCGGTGCGCTTCTCGACGTACGTCCCCGCGCCGGACGAGCCGACGCAGGCCGCGGCCGTCGAGCGGCTGGCGGCGTTCGCGCGGGCGGCGACCGACCCGCCGCGGCGGCGGTCGTGGTGGCGCGCGGCGCCGGCGCCGGAGGGCAAGCCGGGCGTGTACCTCGACGGCGGCTACGGCGTCGGCAAGACCCACCTGCTCGCGTCGCTGTGGCACGAGGCGCCAGCGCCGAAGGCGTACTGCACGTTCGCCGAGCTGACCCACCTCGTCGGCGCGCTCGGCTTCCAGGCCGCGGTGTCCGCGCTGGCCGGGCACCGGCTGCTCGCCATCGACGAGTTCGAGCTGGACGACGTCGGCGAGACGGTGCTCATCTCGACGCTGCTCCGCGCGCTGGTCTCCTCGGGCGTGCGGCTCGCGGCGACGTCGAACACGCTGCCCGGCCGGCTCGGGCAGGGCCGCTTCGCGGCCGAGGACTTCCTGCGCGAGATCCAGGGCCTCGCCGCGCACTTCGACGTCGTGCGGATCGAGGGGGAGGACTACCGCCACCGCGGGCTGCCGGACGCGCCGCCGCCGGTCGCCTCCGACGTGCTCGTCGCGCGCGCCGAGGCCACGCCGGGCGCCTCGCTGGACGACTTCGGCGCGCTCTGCGCGCACCTCGCGTCGCTGCACCCGGTGCGCTACGGCGACCTGCTCGACGGCGTCACGCTCGCCTGCTGGCGCGACGTGACGCCGGTCGGCGACCAGGCGACGGCGTTGCGGCTCGTCGTGCTCGCCGACCGGCTCTACGACCGCGACGTGCCGGTGCTCGCGTCGGGGGTGGCGTTCGACCGGCTGTTCCCTGAGGAGTTCCTGGCCGGCGGCTACCGCAAGAAGTACCTGCGCGCCGTGTCGCGGCTCGTGGCGCTCAGCCGCGAGGGCGAGGGCCTGGTCGAGCGCGGCTCCGGATGACGACGCGGCCGGTGCCCGGCGAGGACCCGCGGGCCTACGCCGCCACCCTGGCGTACGAGGTGCTCGGCGCGGAGCGCGGGGCGGCGTTCGCCGCGCTGCTGCGCCCGGCCGTGCAGCTCGTCCGGGCGTGGGGCCGGTGGAGCGGCGCGCCGCCGGTGGCGCGGCTCGGCGGGCTGCCGGTGCTGCCGGACGGCGTGCCGCGGCCGTCGTCCGGAGGCGAGCCGCTGCCGTACGTCGCCGAGCTCGACTGCGCCGCGCTGCGGGCGTACGACACCGGCCTCGCGCTGCCGGCGGACGGGCTGCTGTTCTTCTGCGACGAGGACGGGTGGGGCGAGCCGGGGTCGTTCGCCGTGCTGCACGTGCACGGCGGCACGCCGTGCCCGGCGCCGGGCCTGGAGCCGTACGACGAGGCGGTGTACGCCGCCAACCCGGTCGTCACGTGGCCGAACGGCGCCGAGCACCCGGCGGTAGCGGGGCTGGACCTGCCCGACGACCTGACGGACGCGCTCGACGGCCTGCGGGACGGGCCGTGGCACCAGGTCGGCGGCCACCCCACGGCGGTCCAGGGGCCGGTCGACGTGGAGGCCGCGGACCGGCCCGCGACCGTCGCCGGCGTGCTGGCCTGGCGCTGCCTGCTCCAGCTCGACACGGACGACTCGCTGGACCTGACGTGGCACGACGGCGGGATGGCGTACTGGCTCACCCGCGGCGCGGCCTCGCCGACGTGCGCTGCGTCGTGCAGTCGCACTGACGGCGGCGGCTCAGCCGGTCAGCGCGACGGCCGGCGCGGGCGGCGGGGCGACCGGGTCGGCGGCGTCGCGCGGCACCCGCAGCGTGAACGTCACCCGCCCGTCGTGCGACTGCACGTCGATGCCGCCGCCCATCGACTCGGCGAGCCGCGCGGCGATGTAGAGGCCGAGCCCGACGCCGGACGACCGGGCGTCCGAGCCGCGGTGGAACGGCAGGAACAGCGTCGCCGGGTCCATGCCCGCGGGCAGCGAGCCGGGGTTCGTGACGGCGACGTGGACGTCGCCGCCCTGCGGCCGCGCGGCGACCCACAGCGGCGCCTCGGGCGCGGAGTGCGCGACGGCGTTCTCCACCAGGATGCCGAGCACGTCGGAGAACGCCACGGTGTCCACCAGCAACGAGGTGTCGCGCGAGACGTCCACGGAGAGCCGCCGGAGCTGCGCGAAGCCGTCCAGCGACGCGACGACGAGGTCGCGCAGCGTGGCCTCGCGGCGCGCGCCGGCCAGCTCGGCGCGGGCGCCGCGGAGCAGCCGGTCGATGAGCCGGCGCAGCTCCTCGCCGCGCGCGTAGGCGGCGGCGATCATCTCGCCCGCCAGCTCGGGGTCGACGGAGCCGGCGTGGCTCTCCAGCGTCCGCAACGTTCCCATGATCACGGTCAGCGGCGTCTTCAGCTCGTGCGACACCATCGCCAGGAACATGTCCTTGGCGCGCTGCGCCTCGCGCATCGCCTCGACCGTCTTGGCGTCGGTGAGCGCGAGCGAGGCGTGCTGCGCCAGCGACGTCAGCGCCTCCTGCTCCAGCAGCGAGTAGTGCCGCCCGGTCTGGTACGACGCCACGACCAGCGAGCCGACGACGCGGCCGTTCTCGTGCACCGGCGCGGCCATCGCGGTCGTCATCCGGTGCGCCTGGAACACGGGGACGGCGTTCGCCTCGTGCGCATAGTCGTCGATGATGACGAGCCGGTTCTCGGCGATCGCCCGGCCGCCGGCGCCCTGCCCGACCGGGCCGCGGCGGGCCTGCTCCAGCTCGTCGCGGGTGATGCCGCAGTGCGACGCGAGCCAGAACTCCTCCGGGGCGTCCTGGTCGATCAGCCGCAGTCCGACGACCTCGTCGCCGAGCAGCTCGGCCGCGCCCTGGGTGATCGCGTCGAGGACCTCCTGCAACGGCGCGCGGTGCGAGATCGAGCGCTGGATGCGGCCGAGTCGTTCGAGCAGCCGCTGGCGCTCGGTGAGCAGCGTGACGAGCGCGGCGCGTTCCTCGGACTCACGCTCCACCCGGGCGCGCAGCGCGCGCTCGTCGGCGAGCACGCGCAGCATCCGGACCGTCTGCGACAGCGCGCGGGCCATGGCGCGCAGCAGGTTGACCTCGTTCGGGTCGAACGGCTCGTCCGCGAGCCGCACGACGAGCAGCCACCCGTCGCCCTCGACCGGCGCGACCGCGGCCCGCCCGTCGCCGAGCCCGGGGACGGTGACCGCGCGCTCGTTCCACGCGCAGCCGAGCGCGAGCAGCTCGGCGGCCGGGACGCCGCCGCGCGCGAAGCCGACGGAGGCGCGGACCTCGCCGTCCAGCACCGCGACGCCGACCTCGGCCTCCAGCGCCTCGGCGGCGCGTTCGGCCGCGCCGTGCAGCGCCTCCGCCTCGGTCTCGAACGACGACACCTGGACCAGGAACTCCGCGAGCTGCTGGGTCGCCCAGTCGCCGCGCCCCGCCACTCAGCCCACCGCCAGCACGACGAGCGTCTGGTTGTGGAACCCGCTGATGCCGCGCGTCCGCGCGATCTCGCCGTACGTGTAGAAGCCGGCCACCGGCGCGCCGCCGGCGACGGCGCCGATGCGGTCGATCTCGTTGCGGATGCCGGGCTCGCCGAGCACGCCGCGCCGGGCGATGCAGTCGAACGCCAGCACGCCGAGCGGCGGGCCGCCGAGCCCGGCCAGCGCGGCGGCGCACGCCGTGTCGGTCGCGGTCAGCACCGACTCCGCGTCGCCCTCCATGAACCACGCGAGGCCGCCCTGCGGCACCTCGGCGATGCAGACGATGGAGCGCTCCTCGAAGTCCGCCTCCGCCACGAACCGCACCTGCGGCTCGCCGCTGCGCCGCGACAGCCCCAGCGGGTGGGTGAGCGCGAACCGGGTGAACGCCGCCGGGTCGGCCCGCGCCTCCGGCGGCGCGGCGAGGCGTTCGAGGTAGACGTCGAGCGCGGGGCGGTCGTCCAGCGAGCGCACGCGGTTGCCGCCGCTGCGGGTGACGAGCATCGGCTCGCCGACCCGGCGCCAGCCGTGGTGCACGCCGATCCCGAACGGCGCGTCCGACGACACCGCCGCGGCCACGATCGCGTCGCGCAGCACCTCGCGGCCGTAGAGCTGGAACGTCGCGCGCATCTTCAGGTCGTCGCCGGCGCAGCCGCCGACGAGCGGGACCCCGGCCCCGACGACGCCGTACGCGCCGCGCACGATCTCCTGCTGGTCCCCGGCCAGGCCGTCGGTGAGCAGCAGCAGCACCTGGTGCGGCTTGCCGTCGACCGGCCGTAGCGCGGAGGCGACCTCGGCGCCCGCGGCGCGCAGCCGCGCGGACACCCCGGTCGAGGCGGCGGTCAGCGCGTCGAACCCGGACCCGCCGAACGCCGTCACGACGACGCTCGTGTCGGACGGCCCGGAGGTGGCGATCTCGCCCGCCGTCGAGCAGCCGACGAGCGGCACGTCGCCGGCCACGTCGTTGACGCCGCGCAGCAGCGCGGGCAGGTCGTAGGAGTCCGAGCAGAAGACGACGAGCAGCCGGGGGTCGTCACCGGACAGCGCGGCGCGCGCGGCCGCGGCACCGGCGGAGTACGCATCACCGTCGGCCGACTGGCCGACACCCATCCACCTGGTGGTCCCCCGTACGCCTGGCTCCCTCGACGCCAGAGTCGTCACCTTGTCTTTATCGGTCCGTTTCGGGCTCCGGCGCAGGCACAAATCGGGAATGACGCGAACGGGCTACCCGCGAGTGGCCCGGCCGGGCGGCCGGCCGGCGGGTGCAAGACTCCGAACGTGCAGGCGCTCTCACCCCGCGCGGCCGGGACGACGGTCGCGACGCTCGTCCGCGCCGGGCTGCTCCGGCCGGCGCGGCCGGACCACGCGGCCGGCATGGCGCTCGCGCTCGCGTACTGGGGCATCTCGCCCGCCGGCGGCTACGCGCTGCACGCCGTCCGCGACGCCCGGCGCGCCGCGGTCGTCGATCCCGGGGGCACGCTCACCTACGCCGACGTGGACCGGCTCACCAACGCCGCCGCCCGCGCGCTGCTCGACCGCGGCGTCGGCGCCGGGCAGCCGGTCGGCGTGGCCTGCGGCAACACGCGGGCGTTCGTCCTGGCGGTCGTGGCGCTCGGCAAGGTCGGCGCCACCGCCGTGCTGCTCAACCCGGGCCTGTCCGCGCCGCTGCTCGCCGGCATCGAGCGCGACGAGCACCTCGTGGCGGTGCTGGACGACGCGGCCGTCGCCGACCTGGCGGGCCACCCGGACACCACGCGGCCGAGGCCGCCCGCCGAGCGCGGCCGCTACGTGCTGCTCACGTCCGGCACGACGGGCCGCCCGAAGGGCGCGGCCCGCTCCGCGCCGACCAGCCTCGACCCGCTCGTCGCGCTGCTCGGGACGATCCCGTTGAAGGCGGGCGAGACGACGGTGGTCGCGTCGCCGCTGTTCCACGCCTGGGGCTTCGCGCAGTGGCTCGTCTCGGTCGCGCTCGGCTCGACCGTCGTGCTGACCGGGCCGTTCGACGCCGAGCGCACGCTCGCCGCCCTCGAGGAGCACCGCGCGACCGCGCTCGTCGCGGTGCCGGTGATGCTGCGCCGGCTGCTCGCCGTCGAGCGGTCGTACGACACGTCGTCGCTGCGCGTCGTCGCGGCGAGCGGGTCGGCGTTGCCGCCGGACGTGGCGGCGGCGTTCATGGACCGGTTCGGCGACGTCGTCTACGACCTCTACGGCTCCACCGAGGTCGCGTGGGCGACGATCGCCACGCCCGCCGACCTGCGCGCGGCGCCGGGCACGGTGGGGCGGCCGGCGTTCGGGACCGAGGTCGTGCTGGTGGACGAGCGCAACGGCACCGGCCGCATCTTCGTCGGCAACGGGCTCGTCATCGACGCGTACACCTCCGGCGAGTCCAAGGAGACCCGCGGCGGCCTGATGGCCACCGGCGACCTCGGCCGCTTCGACGACGAGGGGCGGCTCTACGTCGTCGGGCGCGAGGACGACATGATCGTCAGCGGCGGCGAGAACGTCTTCCCCGCGCCGGTCGAGGAGGTGCTCTCGGCGCTGCCGGGCGTCCGCGACGCCGCGGTCGTGGGGGTGCCGGACGAGGAGTTCGGGCAGCGGCTGCGCGCGTACGTCGTCGCGGACGGCGTCACCGAGCAGGACGTGAAGGACGCGGTGCGCGAGCGCCTCGCCCGCCACTACGTGCCGCGCGACGTGGTGTTCGTGGTCGCGCTGCCGCGCAACGCGGCCGGCAAGGTCGTGAAGCGCGATCTCTAGACGATGCGGCGGACCCAGGCGCGGTAGAGCGGGCGGAGCAGCAGCGCCAGCGCGAGCCCGGCCAGCAGCACGAACGCGATCGTGCCCGACGCGGCCACGACCCGCTGGGCCGCCGACACGAAGCCGTCCACGGCGTCGTGCCACGCCTTCGCGAAGCCGGTCGGCTCGCGGTCCGGCGAGGTGCCCGGCTCCTGGACCGCGACGCGCAGCGTGCCGTACGTGGTCGAGTCCTCCAGCGACTTCTGCCGTGCCTGGTACTGCTCGATCTCGGTCTGCACGGTGGTCAGCCGCTCCTGCACGGACAGCACCTCGCCGACGGTATTGGCCCGCGACAGGAGCTGCTGGAGCTGCGCCCGGGCGGCGGTGAGCGAGCGCAGCCGGGCCGCCACGTCCTCCACCTGCGCGGTCACGTCGGTGCCGGTCGTCGCCAGCGCGACGACGTCGCCGAGCCGCCGGACGTCCGCGACCGTCGCGTCGAACGCCGCGGCCGGCACCCGCAACGTCACCGACCCGGTCGGCGACTCGGGGTCGCCGCCGCTGGTGGACGCGGCGACGAACCCGCCGCGCCCGTTCGCGACCCGCGCGAGCGCGTCCAGCGTGCCGGGCACGTCGCGCACCTCGACCGTCACGTCACCGGTGCGCTGCACCCGCGCGGCCGGCGCGACCGGCGCGCCCGCCTGCTCGTTCACGCCGCCCGACGCGCTGTCCGAGTCGAGCAGCGCGTCCTTGCCGCCACCGGCGTAGCCGTCGGCGGAGGTCGCGTAGCCGGACCGCAGCCGCGACGCGGCCGGCGCGAGCGAGCCGGTCGACGCCAGGCCCACGACGGCGGCCGCGGCGGCCGCCGCGCCGGCGAGCAGCCAGCGCCCGCGACCCCCGGTCGCGCGGCGGCGCGTCGCGCGCCCGGACGCGGCCGCGCGGACCGCCGCGGGGCCGTCCTCGGGGACGGCGTAGGTCTCGGCCTCGGCCCGCAGCGCGCGCTCCAGCACCAGCTCGTCGATCATCGGGTCGCCTCCACGAGTCCGCGCAGCCGGGGGTCGGCGGCGAGGCGGGCACGCGCCTCGAACAGGCGCGACTTCACGGTGCCGGGGCGCCGGCCGATGGCGGCGGCGATGTCCTTCTCGGACAGCCCGGCGTAGTAGCGCAGGATCACCGGCACCCGCAGCGACTCCGGCAGGTCGGCCAGCGCGGCCGACACCAGCGACGTCTCCTCGGCGCGCAGCGCCACCGCGTCCGGCGCGGGGGCCGGGTCCGGCACCGCGGCCGCGAGGTCGAGCGGCGCGGAGCGGCGCTCCAGCGGGATCGTGCGGCGCTGCCGGGAGCAGCAGGCGTTGACGACGACCCGGTACAGCCACGGCTGCCAGCCGGCGTCGCGCGGCGCCGACGACCGGAACCGCCACGCCCGCAGGAACGCGTCCTGCACCGCGTCCTCCGCCTCCCGCGGGTCCCGCAGGATCAGGCACGCGGTCCGGTACGCCCCCGCGTAGCCCTCGCGTATCCACACCTCCAGGTCGTCCATGCACACTTCGACTCCCCGTCGGCCGGATCGGTTCGATCGGGTGCGACGATGCCCGACATGGTCGAGGACGCGCTGCGCGCGATGGCCGAGGCGCTGCGCGCCGAGGTCGAGACGCTGCGCGCCGACCGCACGATCCGGGGCCGCCCGATCTCCGGGGGCGCGCGGATCGGGACGAGCGGCAAGCGGACGACGTACGCGTTCCCCGACGTGCCGGGCGCCGGGCTGCCCGACGACACGCCGGTCCGGCTGATCCTCGACGGCGGCGACGAGGTGGACGGCGAGGTCGCCGCCCGCAACGGCGCCGAGCTCGTCCTGGCGCTCGCCGAGGACGTCGGCGCGACGATCGACACCACGCTGCTCATCGCGGACGCGTCGTTCCTGCTCGAACGCCTCGCCATGACGCTGGAGGACGTGCTCGACGGCGAGGCGGAGCTCGACCTCGACATGGTCGCCAAGGTGCTCGATGGCGCGACGGTCAAGGCGGGGCGGGTGCCGTTCGAGACCGGCGCGCTCAACGCCGAGCAGGCGGACGCGGTGGCGCTCGCGCTGGGCAGCGACGCGGCGTTCGTCTGGGGGCCGCCCGGCACCGGCAAGACCACGACGATCGCGCACGTCGTCGCCGAGCACGCGCGGGCGGGGCGCAGCGTGCTGCTCGTGGCCAACACCAACACCGCCGTCGACACCGCGCTCGCCCGCGTCGACGCGCTGCTCGACCTGGACGGGAAGGTGCTGCGGCACGGCACGGTCGTCCGCGAGGACGTCGCGCACCTCGCGATCGAGGCGGTCGCGGCACGGGTCAACGCGCCGCTGCTGCGCGAGCGCTCGGCCCTCGCCGCCCGGCTCGACGCGACCGACGAGGAGGCGGCCGGGCAGGGCACGCTCGGCGCCGACCACGACCTGGCGGAGGAGCGCTCGCGCATCCGCGACCGGCTCGACGCGATCGACCGCTCGATCGAGACCAAGGCCGCGGGCGTGATCGAGAACGCCCTCGTCGTCGCGACGACCGTCTACCAGACCTGGCTCGGCGGCCTGCCGGACCGGCCGTGGGACGTCGTCGTCGTGGACGAGGCGTCGATGCTCATGCTGCCGATGACGGCGTACGCCGCGGGGCTCGCGGGGGAGTCGGTCGTCGTGGCGGGGGACTTCCGCCAGCTCCCGCCGATCGTCACCTCGACCGACCCGGACGTGACGCGCTGGCTCGCCACGGACGCGTTCACCGAGGTCGGCATCCCGGCGCTGCTCGCGGCGGGCCAGCCGCCGGAGTGGCTCGCTCCGCTGCGCACGCAGTACCGGATGCGCCCGCCGATCGCGGCGCTGGTCTCCGGGCTGTTCTACGACGACAACCCGCTCGCCACCGGCCGCCCGGCCGCGCCGGCCACCGAGGGGCTGCTCGCCGGCGGCGCGCCGCTGGTCTGGGTCGACACGTCGGAGTACGGCGCGTGGGCCGGCGTCGCGGGCACGCGCGGCTCGCGGTTCAACCCGGTGCACGCGGTGCTGGTAGCGGCGGTGGTGGACGCGCTGCCGGACGGCGTGGCCGGCGTCGTGACGCCGTACGCCGCGCACGAGCGCCTGGTCGCGGCGCTGCTCACCGACCGGGCCGGCCCGCACGCGCGCGGCTGGGTCAGCACGGTGCACCGGTTCCAGGGCAACGAGCAGGACGTCGTCGTGGTGGACCTCGCCGACGCGTACGGCGCCTCGCCCGGACCGGCCTCGCGCGCCGCCGGGCGGGACGACCCGCAGGCGCGGCTGCTCAACGTCGCCGTGTCCCGCGCCCGCGACCAGCTCGTCGTGCTCGGCGACGCGGCGTTCCTCGCCGCCCGGTCGCCGCGCGGGACGGCGGCCGCGCTGCTGCGCGACCTGCGCGACGGCGGCACCCGCCTCGACGTGCGCGAGGTGATGCGCGGCGCGTTCTCGCTGGAGCCCGCCGAGCGGCTGGCCGAGGACCTGGCGCGCGCGCGGGACGAGGTGGCGTTCTTCTCGCCGCGGGTCAGCGGCCACGGCATGGCGGCCTGGTCCGCGGCGCTGCGCGCGGCGATGGAGCGCGGCGTGCTGGTCCGCGTCGTCACCCGGCCGCCGACCGAGCAGCCGGCCGCCACCAACGTGGTCGAGCAGATGCGCGTCGCGGGCGTCGAGGTCGACCTGTGGGCCGGCATGGAGGAGCGCCTCGTCGTGGTCGACGGCGACGTGACCTGGCTCGGTGGCACCGACCTGGGGCTGCCGGCCACCGGCGCGGCGTACCTGCGGCTGCGCGGCACCGCGCTGCCCACCGCGCTGGCCGACCTGCTGCGCCCGGCCCGGGCGCCGAAGCGCAGCCTCGGCGAGCCGACCAACTCGGCGTGCGAGCACTGCGGCGGGCTGACGGTGCTGCGGCGCGGGGGCGGCGCGGCGGCGTTCGTCTGCCTGCTCGGCCGCCGCTGCCCGGGGCTGCGGGACGTGCCCGATGAGGAGCGCGGCGAGCGGCCCGACGGCGCCACCGGCCCGTGCCGGCAGCCCGGCTGCGCGGGCTGGCTGGTCCGGCGGAAGGGCCGTTACGGCGAGTTCACGAGCTGCTCCCGATACCCGGCGTGCTCGGGGCGTTGAGCGCCGGCGCCACGTCGTCGCCGGTCAGCGCGCGCAGCTCGCCGCGGGTCGGGTGCCTCTCCTCGGCGAGGCGCAGCGCCTGCTGCTGCACGGCGCGTTCGAACAGCGTCCGCACCGCGCGCGCGTTGCCGAACGCCGGCCCCCGCTCCGACGCCGCGAGCAGGTCGCGCACCCGCTTCTTCGCCGACGCCGTGGCGGTGTAGCCGGCCGCGCGGCACATGCCGGCGAAGATCTCCAGCAGCTCGTCGTCGGTGTAGTCGGGGAAGTCGATCGTGCGCGGCATCCGCGAGCGCAGGCCCGGGTTGGCGTCGACGAACTCGTCGATCTCGACCGGGTAGCCGGCCGCGATGACGATCGTGTCGTCGCGGTGGTCCTCCATCAGCTTCACGAGCGTGTCGATGGCCTCCTGGCCGAAGCCGGACGACGACCCCGCGTCGCGGGCCAGGGTGTACGCCTCGTCGATGAACAGGATGCCGCCGCGCGCCTTGGCGAACGCCTCCGACGTCTTGATCGCGGTCTGGCCGACGTACTCCGCCACCAGCCCCGCCCGGTCGGTCTCGACCACGTGCCCCTCGGGCACGACCTCCAGCGCGGCGTAGATCCGGCCGATCAGCCGGGCGACGGTGGTCTTGCCGGTGCCGGGGTTGCCGCGGAACACCAGGTGGTGGCTCATCACGGCGACCGGCAGCTTGGCGGCGCGGCGCATCTTCTGCACGCGGACCAGCGCGGTGAGCTCCTTCACCTGCTGCTTGACGACCTTGAGGCCGGTGAGGTCGTCGAGCTCCTTGAGCGCCTTGCGCAGCTCGGCCTCGCCCTTCTTCGACGTCGTCGGGTCCTTCGCCGCGGGCGCGCCCTCGGCGACCGGCACGCCGCCGGTGGAGACCTCCGTCCACTGCCCCTTCACCGACACCGTCCAGCGCCGGCCGCGCTCGTCCACGCCGACCATGCCGGCGAGCTGGGCCGCCGCGTCGGCCTCGGTGACCTGCTGCTTCTTCAGCCGCGCGTCGAGGCGCTCCCAGGCGGAGGCGAGCTGGTTGAGCGTCGTGAGGGTGGCTTCGGACATTCGGCAAGTATGGTTCGTGCCGTGCCGCAGTCACGCAGCCGCGCCCCGCTCGTCGTCGCGATCGTCGCCGGGCTGGTCCTCATCGTCGCCGTCCGCTCGCAGATGGGCGGCGGTGGCGACGAGCCGCACGGCGCGAGCGGCCCCAAGGGGGACTGCGTCGAGCTGAACGTCGCCGCGTCCAGCGAGAAGGCCGCGCTGCTGCGCGACATCGCCGCGCGCTACAACGAGGAGGACCGCGAGGCCGCGGGCCGCTGCGTCGAGGCGAAGGTGTTCTCGAAGGCCTCCGGCGGCGGCATGGAGGCGCTCGCCCGCGGCTGGGACGAGGAGGTCGACGGCGGCCCGAAGCCGGACGTCTGGAGCCCGGCCTCGTCGTCGTGGGCGGTGCTGCTGCGCCAGCGCACGGCCGCGCAGGACAAGCCCGACCTCGTGCCCGGCGAGAAGCCGCAGGACCTGCCGAGCATCGCCCGCACCCCGCTGGTCATCGCGATGCCGAAGCCGATGGCCGAGGCGCTCGGCTGGCCGAACAAGCCGCTCGGCTGGGGCGACGTGCTGAACCTCGCCCGCGACCCGGCCGGCTGGGGCCGGCACGGGCACCCGGAGTGGGGCGCGTTCCGGCTCGGCAAGACCAACCCGAACTTCTCGACGTCCGGCCTCAACGCCACCATCGGCGCGTACTTCGCGGCCACCGGCGTCTCCAGCGACCTCACCGCGGCGCAGGTCGCGGACCCGAAGACCGTGGCGTACGTGAAGACCGTCGAGCAGGCGGTCGTGCACTACGGCGACACGACGCTGACGTTCCTCACGAACCTCCAGGCGGCCGACGACCGCGGCCAGGGGCTGTCGTACATCTCCGCGGCGACGATCGAGGAGAAGAGCGTCTGGGACTACAACGAGGGCAACCCCGACGGCGACCCGGCGAAGCTCGGCCGGCACCCGAAGCCGGCGGTGCCGCTCGCCGCGATCTACCCGAAGGAGGGCACGCTGTTCTCGGACAACCCGTACGTCGTCCTCAAGGCGTCGTGGGTCACCGACGAGAAGCGCGCGGCCGCCGACGACTTCCTCAAGTACCTCCAGGAGCCGCAGCGGCAGCGGCGGTTCGTCGACGCGGCGTTCCGCGACTTCCAGGGCCGCGGCGGCGACAAGATCAGCCGGGCCAACGGCATGCTGCCCGACCAGCCGAAGGTGGTGCTCTCGCCGCCCGCCCCGTCGGTGCTCGACGTCGTGCAGAAGTCGTGGGGCTCGCTGCGCAAGCGCGCCCGGGTGCTCGAGGTCATCGACGTGTCGGGCTCGATGGGCGAGGACGTGCCGAAGGCCGGCCAGACCAAGCTGGAGCTGGCCAAGAAGGCCGCGATCCGCGCGCTGGAGCAGTACGCGCCGGACGACGAGGTCGGCCTCTGGATCTTCTCGACGCCGCAGCCGGGCCGCTCCACGCCGTGGCTCGAGCTGGTGCCCATCGCGCCGGTGCGCGACAACCTGGCGGCGCTCCGTTCGCGCATCGGGTCGCTGACCCCCGTCGGCGGCACCGCGCTGTACGCGTCGGTGCGCGAGTCCGTGCGCTTCGTGCGGAGCTCGTTCGCCCCCGACCGGATCAACGCCGTCGTCTTCCTCACCGACGGCAAGAACGAGTACCCGCCGGACACCAACCTCGACAGCCTGCTGCGGGAGCTCCAGGCGGAGGACGAGTCGGTCGCGGTGCGCGTGTTCACGATCGGCTACGGCGACAACGCCGACCTGCCGACGTTGCGGCGCATCGCCGAGGCGGCGCGGGCGGCGGCGTACGACGCGTCCGACCCGGACTCGATCGACAAGGTGTTCACGAACGTGATCTCGAACTTCTGACCCGATGAGCCTCCGCGACGAAGTCCGTGACCCGTGGTCGTACGTGGTCGGCGGGCTCGCGGGCGGCATGGCGTTCGCGGTCGGCATCTTCCCCCCGGCCGCCGCCGCGATCGGCGCGGCGGTGCTCGGCATCAAGGTCGCGACGGGCGCGTTCACCGGCACCGGGCGGCGCCGCCAGGCGCGGCGCAACGAGCGGCGGCTGCCGGTCATCACCCGCACGCCGGAGGCGGCCTGGCTGCACCGGGCCGAGCAGGCCGTCGACCAGTTCCACGACATCGCGCACTCCGCGGTGGACGGGCCGATCGCCGACCGGGTGCAGTCGTTCGGGATGCAGACGGACGAGGCGATCGCGTCGCTGCAGCGGCTGGCCGGCCAGGCGTCCGCGGTCCGGCTCGCGATCTCGCGGATCGACCCGCGGCGGCTGCAGTACGAGCGCGACCGGCTCGGGCAGCAGGAGATGTACCGCGACAGCGCGGTCGCGGCCGAGCGGGAGCGTTCGCTGCGCTCCGTGCAGGCGCAGCTCGAGACGTACCAGCGGCTCGCCGTGACGCTCACGACGCTGCTCGCCCGGCTGGAGTCCGGCGCGCTGGCGATCGAGGGGCTCGTCGCGCGGCTCGCCGAGGTCGTCGCCCTGGCGACGTCCACCGGCATGACCGGCGGCGAGACGCAGGTGGACGAGCTGGCCTCGGAGCTCGAGGGGCTGCGGGCCGGCCTGGTCGAGACCGAAGGCGTCACCACGCGCACCATGCAGGGCCTGGCTCCGCTTCCGGAGCCGTCAGCGGGTACCGTCCCGCAGGCAGGTAACGAGCCGGGTGTCCGGCGGCGAGCGACCGAGTAGGAGAGGCACGTGTTCGAACTCATCAGGCGCGGGTGGCGTTACATGGTCGCCGCACTGTCCGGGAAGCTCGACGAGCGGGCCGACCCCAAGGTCCAGATCGACCAGGCGATCAACGAGGCGAAGCGCCAGCACGAGCTGCTCTCGCAGCAGGCCGCGGCCGTGCTCGGCAACCGCCACCAGCTCGAGATGAAGCTCGACAAGCAGATGGACGAGGTCGAGCGGATGCAGGGCTCCGCCCGGCAGGCGCTGGTGCTCGCCGAGCAGGCGCGGGCGGCGGGGGACACCGCGAAGGCGGCGGAGTACGAGTCGGCCGCGCAGGCGTTCGCCACGCAGCTCATCGCCGCCGAGCGGGCCGCCGAGGACCTCAAGGAGATGCACGACCAGGCGCTCGTCGCGTCGGAGAAGGCGAAGGAGGCTGTGAAGCAGAACGCCACCATGCTCCAGCAGCGCCTCGCCCAGCGCACCCGCCTGCTCAGCCAGCTCGACCAGGCGAAGATGCAGGAGCGCGTCAACGACGCCCTCAAGTCGGTGTCGCAGCTCGCCGTGCAGAACGACGTCCCGTCGCTCGAGCAGGTCGCCGAGAAGATCGAGACGCGCTACGCCAAGGCGATGGGCGCGGCCGAGCTCGGCGAGTCGTCGGTCGAGCAGCGGATGCTCGAGGTGCAGCGCTCGGCGCTCGACGTCGAGGGCGCGCAGCGCCTGGAGGCGATCCGCGCGTCGATGGGCCTGCAGCCCGCCGCCGCCGCGACGCCGGCCGCGACGCCGGCGACGGCCACGGCTCCGGCGGCCGACGCCGCGCCGGCGGAGAAGAAGGCGCGCGCCCGCAAGTCCACGTCGTAGCGGGCGACCTGCCTAGGGCAGCAGCCGGCAGACGGTGCCGAGCGGCGACGCGCAGTCGACGTCGAAGATGCGCCCGATGCAGACGTCCACGGTGCTCGTGCAGTCCGACGGCGGCGTGGACGGGCAGACGCTGACCGTGCCGGTGCAGGGCTGGCCGCCGCCGCAGACGTTGACCAGGCCGGAGCAGCCCTGGACCGCGCAGACGAACGTCGAGGCGCAGAGGTCGGCGCTCGCCGGGGTGGCGACCGGGCCGGCCGCCGCGAGGGCGGCGGCGAGGAGCAGGCGCTTCATGGGGGAGCCTTCCGTGGTGTAGGTGGCGTGGCCGGTCCCTCCGACCACTACGGGAGCGGGTGGCAGATCGGCTCCAACGCCGGTCCGCAGTCCCGCGGGTACAGGCCGAGGCACACGTCGACCGTGCTCGTGCAGTCGGCCGGCCGCGTCGAGGGGCAGACGCTGACCGTGCCGGTGCAGGGCTGGCCGCCGGCACAGACGTTGACCAGGCCCGAGCAGCCCTGGACGGCGCAGACGAACGACGAGGCGCAGAGGTCGGCACTCGCCGGCGTGGTGAACGCGCCGGCCGCCGCGAGCGCGGCGGCGAGGAGCAGGCGCTTCACCAGGCGCCTTCCGCGGTGACGCGGACGTCGCAGACGTTGACGCCGCCGCTGCAGGAGCCGGCGCCGGGGCAGAAGTTGACGAACCCGGCGCAGGAGACGGCACCGGGGCAGTAGTTGTAGGTCGCGGTGCAGTGGGCCTCGCCGACGCAGACGTTCGGCGTGCAGACGGCGGTGGCCGGCACGGGTGGCAGCAGGGCGAGCCCGGCGGCCAGCGCGGCGGCGGGAAGCAGGCGCATGGTCGGTCCTTCCGGTGCGGGCCGGCCGGCGCGCGAGGCACCGGCCGGCCCGGCCACTACGGGAGCAGGTCGCAGATCGGCCGCAACGTCGCCCCGCAGGCGATCGACGGCGTGATCGGACCCAGGCAGACGTCCACCGTGCTCGTGCAGTCGGCCGGCCGCGTCGAGGGGCAGACGCTGACCGTGCCGGTGCAGGGCTGGCCGCCGGCGCAGACGTTCACCAGGCCGGAGCAGCCCTGGACCGCGCAGACGAACGACGAGGCGCACAGATCGGCGCTCGCCGGGGTGGCGAACGTGCCGGCCGCCGCGAGGGCGGCGGCGAGGAGCAGGCGCTTCACGAGGCGCCTAGCGGGTCGCGACGCGGACGTCGCAGACGTTGACGCCACCGGAGCACGTGCCCGCGTTCGGGCACACGTTGACGGTGCCGCGGCAGGACGACGCGTTCGGGCAGGCGTTGGCGATGCCGGTGCAGCTCGACTGGCCGGCACAGGCGATCGACCCGGCGCACAGGGCGCTGGACGAGCCGGCGAACGTGCCACCGAGGACGGCGGCCGCGACGGACGCGACGGCGAGGAGACGGCGCATGAGGGGCTCTCCCTTCGCGGGCCGCGGGCGGGGCCGCCCGCGGCGACGGTACGGGCGCGCCGGGCGGCACGCCCGCACCGTTCACGCGCGAAGGCCGCCGTGATTACGGCGAGGCCTCACCCCCAAAAATGAAGATCGCCACGCGGGGGAGGGGTCGTACGGGCCGCACGGAACGGGTGGCGCGCCGGCCCGCACGGCCGCGGGCTAGGCCGGCCGTGCCTCCGGCCGCGCCGCCTCCCGTGCCTCGGCCGCGCCGGCGTCACGGGGCGCGGGGACGCCCGGCGCGTACGGCAGCGTGAAGCCGATGCGCGCGCCGCCGCCCTCGCGGTTGCCGGCGTGCACGGTGCCGCCCTGCGCCTCCACGAGCTGGCGCACGATGTGCAGCCCGAGCCCCATGCCGGCGTACTCGCGGCGGTCGCCGGCGCCGGCCTGGTAGAAGCGCGTCCAGAGCTGCTCCTCCGCGCCCGCCGGGATGCCGACGCCGCGGTCGAGCACCTCGACGGTGACGTAGCCGTCGCCCGGCCGGACCTCGACCAGGACCTCGCCGCCGGCGGGGGAGTACTTGATCGCGTTCTCCACGAGCTGGCCGACGAGCGGGTCGATGGACGAGGGGTCCCCGCACACGGGCGGCAGGCCGGGGGCCACGTCGACCACGACGTGGTGGCGTTCGGACACCGTCGCGAACCCCTCCGCGGCCGCCCGCACCGCCGGCTCGACGTCGAACGCCGTCGTCTCCATCGAGTACCGGGCCGCGCCCGCGCGGGCGCCCAGCAGCAGGTGGTTGACCAGCGCCACGAGCGCGTCGGTCTTCTGCGACACCGACGCGAGCGCGGCGGCGCGCTCCGGCTCGGTGAGGCTGTGCCAGCTCCGCTGCAGGATCGACACGTAGCCCTTGATGACGGTGATCGGCGTGCGCAGCTCGTGCGACGTCGTGGCGAGGAACAGGTCCTTCGCCTCGTCCAGCGCCTTCGCCTTGCTGACGTCGCGGAAGCCGACGACCGTCTCGCCGGTGTCGCCGAGCGGCGACGACAGCACCTCGATCCAGCGGCCGTCGGGCAGGTGGTGGTCGACCGGCGTGCGGGGCGGGCCGACCGGGAACGGCAGCGGGCCGCCGACCACGGCGGCGGCGGGGCGGCCGGTGAGCTCGGCGGCGGCGGCGTTCCACTCGACCACGGTGCCGTCGGCGCCGACCACCGCCATGCCGTCGGCCATGCCGTCGATGACGGCCTGCTCGTGGTCGCGGGTGCGGACGACCTCGGCGTGCGTGGCGGCGTTCGCCAGCGCCGCGCCGGCGTGCCCGGCGAGCAGCGTGGCGGCGTCGATCTCGTCGGCCGTGAGCACGCGTCCCGGCCGGGCGAACGCGGCGTACAGCGCGCCGTGCATCGCGCCCTGCCCGACGCTCGGGATGATCAGCACGGTGTGCCCGCCCGGCACCGACCGCGCCACGCCCTCCTCGAGCGCGGGGAACGCCGCGAGGTCGGTGACGACGAGCGTCTCCCGCGTCCGCAGCACGAGGCCCATCGAGGTGTCCTCGACCGACCACACCGGGCCGACGAGGTCGGGCTCCAGGCCGTCGGCGGCCGCGACGCGCGCCTCGCCGTCGCCGACCGCCATGGTAAACCAGGCGGCGTCGGCGCGGAGCAGCTCGCGCGCGCCGTGCGAGATGCGCGCCGCGACCGCGTCGACGTCGAGGTCGGAGCTCAGCTCGCCGACGAGCCGGGCCAGGTGCTCGACCAGCGCCGCGCGCTCGCCGAGCGCCTGCTGCGCCAGCGCCTGGCGCCGCACGGTGCGCGCGATCGTCTCCCCGACGAGCACGCAGACCGGGATCGCGACGGTGACCGACGAGATGGCGTTCGGCGGCGGGTCGGGCTCGAGCAGGAGCGGGAGGACGTAGGCGAACGCCGCCACCGGCGCGAGCAGCCACGAGGTCCGCGGCGGGTGCGCGATGCCGACCCAGACGAACACCACGATGAAGTAGACGGCGTAGGAGAACGCGCTCACGCCGCCGTAGCGGTTGGACACCGCGATGAGCGAGAAGCCGAGCGCGGCGAGCACCAGCGACGTGGCCCAGTGCCAGCGCTGCCAGGGGAGGACGTACGCGACCGCGCCGGCCGCCACGGCGATCAGGCCGACCGCGTTGAGGAGGGCGACGTCGAGGAGCTCACTGCCGGGCAGGTAGTTGTTGACCAGCGTGAACAGCCCTGCCGCGACGAGCAGCAGTCCGCCCTGCCGGCCCGCGGTGCCCGGGGTAGCGCGGCCCATCTGCCGAGTATCGGCCGCGCGGGGGCGCCGTGCGGGCGTAACGGCATATGTCACGGTTCGTCCGAACGGCGTCACCGGCGGCAGGAGCGCGCGTTGCTCTGGCGAAGAGTCGCCCCAGAGCCCGACCCCTCTCCCGGAGGCACACCGTGCGCCGTACGCCCCTGCTCGCCGCCGCCGCGCTGGCACTCACCGGCCTCGCGATGTCCGCGATGTCGGCGCCCCCCGGCGCGCTGCCCACGACGACCACGAAGCTGTCCGAGAAGACCGAGATCAAGCGCTACGCCGTCTACGACGCGCGCGGCCGCAAGGTCGGGACGCAGCCGTGGCGGGTCACCCGCGCCGGCGGCAACTGCTGCGAGGTGCTGCTGCACGCGATGCGCAGCGGCCGGCTCGTGGAGTTCGGCGGCACGTACCCGATCTACTCCGACGACGCCGGCAAGACCTGGTACGAGGTCGCGCCGACCGCGCCGTCCACGTCGCGCCTGCCCAACCCCGGCCCCCGCAAGATCGCGGGCGGCGAGGGCACGCTGGTCCAGGCGCCCGGCGGCGACCTCGTCGCGGTCGGCTGGGACCCGTACAGCGGCGACCGCCTCCAGTCCTTCCTGTACTCGGCGAAGGACAAGCAGTGGTACTACCAGGAGGCGCCGCTGCACGAGCCGTTCTACGACCGCGAGTGGCTGGCCGTCGCCAAGGGGCCGTTCACCATCAACGGCACCACCGTGCCGTGGGTCTCGCTGCTGCTGTCGAACGCCAACCGCCACCTCGTGCTGATGAGCACCGACGGCCTCAACTACTTCACGCCGACCCAGCGCCAGCTCGACGTCGTGCGCAACGGCACCGTCACCGGCTACCTGCCGGTGAAGCCGGACCCGGACCTCGACTACATGCAGGAGCAGGCGCAGACCGGCCTGGCGATGCTGTCGCAGTACGCGCTGTCGTTCGACGACACCCGCGAGTGCTCGACGCAGATCCTCAAGGCCGACGCGTCCTGGGCCTGCTTCGAGATGCCGAACGAGGTGGAGTTCGAGGGCCCGCTGCACACCGACTCGCGCGGCTGGCTGCACGAGATCGTGAACGACGCCGGCGAGATGGTCTACCGCCTGTCGAAGAACGGCGGCCGCACCTGGACCACCAAGACGTTCTCCTTCCCCGGCGGGCTCGTCCCCGAGACGTGGGACTTCAAGGCGAACGGCCGCCTCGGCGTCACGGCGATCGCCGCGCACACCAAGAAGGACGACGGGACGTTCCAGGACTACGTCATGCGGATCAACACCCGCACCGGCGTGCCGGTGCTGGAGCGCACGTACGCGGTCGGCGACGGCAACCTCGCCTCGACCGTCGGCCTCGACGTGACGACGCTGGTCGACGGCAAGTCGAACCGCGTGGACTTCACGTCGGTGGCGATCCTGCCGAACGGCAAGATCGCGGTGTCGTTCGCGGACAAGACGTTCGACGACCCGGCGATCGCCGTCCTGCAGTAACCCCCGCCCGTCCGGAACGGCCGTCCCCTGGTCCGGGGGGGCGGCCGTTCCGGCTGTCGTGAGGGGCCGCAGACGACCCGTTCCGTGCAGCCCGGGCGACGGTCCCCCGCGTGGCGATCTTCACAGTTGGGGCCGAGCCGCCGCAGCACGAAGGGCCGCGCCGTTGCCGGCGCGGCCCTCCGCACGTCCCCGGGCGCCGAGGTTCCCCCCGGCGCGCCCCCTGCTAGCCGATCGTGAAGCGGTCGAGCGCCACCACGTTGCCGGTCGACGCCGCCTGGTGCTGGCCGAGCACCACGACCCGCACCGTGTGCACGGTGTCGGTGAGCCCGGTGACCGAGCGGCGCACGCCGTACGCCGTCGCCGCCGAGTAGTTGTCGAACGTCGCCTTCAGCACACCGTCGACGAACACCTGCGCCTTGCCGTGGTTGCGACCGGTCACCGTGTACCAGTGCACCGCGGTGCCGCGGAACGTCATGGTGACCGCCGCGCCGGCGAGGTCGGCGAGCGTGTACGCCCCGGCCGACGCGGCCGTCGCGCCGAGCTTCTTCCAGGCCAGGCCCATCGCCGGGCTGGACACGACGGTCGAGCCGATCTTCAGGCCGTCGACCGCGACGAGCGTGTTGGTGCCCGAGGCGGCGCCGCGGGCGCCGTTCACGACGATCCGCAGCTCGTGCTTGGCGTTCGACAGGCCGGAGACGGTCCGGGCGACCTGGTACGACGTGCTGGCCGCGTAGTTGTTCACGAGCGCCTTGCGCACGCCGTCGACGTACACCGACGCCGTGCCCTGGTCGCGGCCGGTGACGGTGTACCAGGTGACGGCGGTGCCGGTGAACGAGTACACGGCGTACGCGCCGCCGAGCCGCTCGGTCACGTACGACCCGCCGAGCGCCGCGGTCGTCCGGACGCCGCGCCACGCGTGCGCGACCGCCGGGCTGTTCTCCTGGACCGTCGTCAGCGCGCGGAACGGCACGCTGGACGTGGCGAGCGCGTTGCCGGCCAGGTCCGCGGTCGTGGCGCCGGCCGGCGCGACGAGCACGGTGTAGCGCTGGCCGGGCACGAGCCGCCCGGTCTGGTACGACGCGGTCGTGACCGCGCCGGTGGCGCACGGCACGGTGGCCGCGGCGGCGTCCTGGCAGGTCAGCGTGCCCGGCAGCGACGTGGTCGTCTCGGTGACGCGCACCGCGACCAGCGGCGCGGTGACCGGCTCGGAGAACGTCACCACGACCGGCGCGGTGAGGCTCAGCGGCACGGCGACCGACGCGGTCGGCGCGATGGTGTCGACCTTCCAGGTGACCGTCTTCGTCGCGGTGTTGCCGACGCCGTCGGAGGACGTGACGAGCAGCGAGTGCGTGCCGTTCGCGACCGGCGAGTACGTGACGCCGCTCTGGCACGGCGCGGCCGCGCCGCCGTCGAGGGCGCAGGTGAACGTCACGAAGTCCTCGGTCGAGGTGATCGTGAACGTCGCCGTGGTCGCCTTGGTGATCGCGGCGGGACCCGACACCGACGGCGCCGGCGGCGGCGTCGCGTCGACGGTCCAGGTGTACGGCGTCGGCGCGCTGACGTTCGTGGCGCCGTCGGAGCCGCGCACGCGCAGCGTGTGCTCGCCGTCGGCGAGCGTCGCGGTGGTGAACGTCGACAGGCACGCCGCGTACTCGGTGGTGCTGTCCACCGCACACTCGAGCAGCACCGCGTCGTGCGCGTCGAACGTGAACGTGCCGGTCGTCTCCTTGGTCACCGCGGCGGGCGAGGTGAGGATCGTCGGCGGCGCCGGCGCGGTGAGGTCGACGGTCCACGTCCACTGCGGGGCGGAAGCGCTGTTGCCGAGCTCGTCGACCGCCTTCACGTCGAACGTGTGCGCGCCCTCGCCCAGCGAGGTGTACGACACCGGGGTGGTGCACGGCGCGTACGCCGCGCCGTCCAGCGAGCAGGCGAGCGTCGCCGTCGGGTCTGCGTCGAACACGGAGAACGTCGCCCCGGTGGCGTTGGTCAGCGACGCGGGCCCGGTGGTCACCGACGGCGCGGGCGGCGGCGTCGTGTCGACGGTCCAGGTCGCCGTGGCGGGCGCGGAGACGTTGCCGACGGCGTCCTTGGCGGACACCGCGAACGTGTGCGACCCGTCGGCCAGCGACGACAGCGCGGCCGGCGAGGTGCACGGCGCGGCGGTCGCGCCGTCGAGCGAGCAGAGGAACGTCGCGCCGGCCTCGGCCGAGGTGAACCCGATCGACGCCGAGGTCGCGCCGGTGGGCGAGGCGGGGACGTTCGACAGCACCGGCACCGGCGGCGCGACCGTGTCGACCACCCAGGTGGCCGTCGCGGCGGTGCTGAACGTGCCGGCCGCGTTGCGCGCGCGGACCCGGAACGTGTGCGTGCCGTTGGCGACGCCGGTGTAGGTCTTGGGGCTCGTGCAGGCGGCGTACGCCGTCGTGTCGAGCTGGCACTGGAAGGTCACGCCCGCCTGGGCGTCGGTGAACTCGAACGTGGCCGACGTCGCCGAGGTGGGCGACGCGGGCTTGGCCGTGATGATCGGCGTGGGCACCTTGGGCTTCGGCGCCGCGCCGGCGGCACCGGCGAGCGGGCCGGCGACGAGGGCGCCCGTGGCGAACGCGGCGGCGGCGCGGGTGATCGAACGCGACATGAAGGTTGTCCCCTGCGTGGAGGCGAGTCGTACTTGTCCGGACATCGACCGTTCCTGGCGGCCGGGCACAGGCCCGGGTGCCACCGACCGGGTTGGGCCGATCGGGTGATCGCTGTGGGGCAGTGTGCGTGGCAAAAGTCGCTCCCGTCCGGCGAACGCCCGAGAAAGTCCGGTTGGGCAGGAGGCCGACGCCGCGCCGCGAAGCAACCGTCATGCGCACCCGACTCCTTGCGTACGCCCTCACGGGCGTCGTGATCGCCGGCGGTCTCGCCGCCGTCTCCTCGGCCCAGGCCGCGGTCCGTCCGGGCGACGACGCGGTCGTCGTCGCCGTCATCGACTCCGGCATCTCGCCGTACCACTGGGACTTCCTGGCCGAGCACATGCCGCAGGCGAAGACCCCGACGAAGTCCGACGACCTGCCGCTGAACAAGGCGCCGCACACGTGGCTGAGCGGCTTCCCGAAGCCGTCGGCCTTCGCGTCGTACAAGCCGCTGTCGATCTCCCGCGACCCGAAGAACGGCAAGCGCGAGCACAAGGCCCTGCGCGACAAGGACGAGGACCGCTGGAGCGACGTCGAGATCAGCAAGCCGGGTGAGCCGGCGTACTACTGGCTCCCCGGCACCAAGGTCATCGGCGCGATGGCCTGGGGCGCGCCGTCCTCCGGCGCGCTGCCGATCTACGGCACCGGCCCGGCCGAGCACGGGATGGGCACCTCCAGCGTGTCCGTCGGCAACATCTACGGCGCCTGCCCCGAGTGCCTGCTGGTGTTCCTCCAGGCGTCCGCGGAGTCGGACTACGAGGCCGCGATCGAGTGGGCGCTGAAGCAGCCGTGGATCGACGCGATCTCGAACTCGTACGGCATGTCGTCGTCGGTCGTGCTGCGCGACCGCGTCTACGGTGGCTCCGACGTCAACGCCCAGCGCGCCGCGGTCGACCGCGGCCAGGAGGTCTTCTTCTCCGCGGGCAACGGCGTGATGAACGACTTCGTGACCCCGAACGGCACCCTCATGTCGTCGCAGGAGGGGCCGGACTGGATCGTGACGGTCGGCGCCACCGACCCGTCGAACACCGACTACCCGGGCGCCGGCAAGCCCGCCGACATCGCGGGCGTCGGCACGATGTACCCGTCGGCGTACGGCGGCGCGACCGTGACCGGCAAGGGCGACTTCAGCGGCACCTCCAACGCCACCCCGACGATCGCGGGCACGTACGCCCGCGCGCTGTGGAAGGCGCGCCAGGCGCTCTCCGGCCCGTCCCGCGTGCAGGCGCGCGGCGTCGTGGCGAAGGGCGGCCGCTACGCGTGCGGCCGGGCGCGCAAGGCCTGCGAGCTCGGCGACGGCGTGCTGACCCGCAAGGAGCTGGAGACGCGGCTGTTCCAGGGCGCCACGCCGACGCCCGGCGGCTTCGCCGGCCGCCGCAAGGTCCCGAGCAGCGTGCTCGGCCTCGTCCCGGTGCCCGCGCCGGTCGGCGGCGCACCGATCCCGTTCCTGACGACCCCGCCGGTCGCCGACACCCGCCGGCTGTCCGAGGGCTACGGCACGTACCGCGCCCGGCTCGACGGCACCGCGAAGTGGCTCGCCGAGTTCGACTCGCGGTTCTTCGGGCCGCTGACCGGCGCCAAGGCCGCGCCGGGCCGTCCGGCGGGCGATGTCGAGTGGTTCCGCGTCGACTCGTGGTGCCGCCAACACATCTGGGGCGAGTGGACCGGCGGCGCGTACGTGAACGACACCGCCACGCCGCTGCCCGCGCCCGACCCGGCGACGCCGACCCGCAACGCGTACCAGAACGGCTGCCGCGGCATGACCCGCCCGCCGGCGTAGCCCGTACGAGCTCTCGAAAAGGGCCGGCCCCGAAAACGGGCCGGCCCTTTTGGCACCGTAATTGACAAGGAACGCACGGCCGCCGCACCCTCAGGGACATTCACGCAGACGGGGGATACCGATGCTGAGTCGGGTCTGCGCCGCGCCGGACGCCGGGCCCGGCCGACGCGTCGCACGGTGTCGCGGAACCTCGCGATGACCTGGCGCCGGCACGTCGCGAAGGCGCTCCCCGCGGTGGTGGTGGCGCCGATCTTCTTCGTCGTCGCCCGCGCCGTACCGCAGGACGCGTCCGCCCTGGCTCTCACCGTCGCGGCCGTCGCCGGCATCGCGCTCGCGATCCTCGGGCTGTACCTCGCGCGCCGGGTCGAGGAGCGGCTGCTCCCGGCGGAGCCGTGGCCGACGCACCTCCAGACGCTCCGGAAGATCCTGCACGCGACGGTGCAGAGCGAGCACACGCCCATCGCCTGGACGACCGTCGAGGAGTACGCGTCGTACGAGGACCGGCTGAGGAAGGGCGACACGGTCTACGTGCTGACGCACGACCTCTACATGTACGACGCGCACTCGGAGGCACTCCGGGCCGTCGCCCTGAACCTGTTGGAGGAGGTCCGCTACCGGTACGTCCTCGATCAGGCCGCGTGCGGCCACATGCGGGAGGCCTTCGGCGCCAAGCTGCGCGCGCAGGTGGAGGCGGAGGTCCGGCTGCAGTCCGCGCGGGGGGCGGGCGTCGCGGACGAGATGAAGCGGATCAGCGACGCGCTGCGCCGGGTGGAGTTCTTCGAGCTGCGCGAGCCGCTGATCTACCCGTTCTCGATCACCCAGCGCGTGGGGCAGTGGAGCGACGCCCACTGGTTCGCGATCGGCAAGCGGACCGAGGGCGCGACGCCGAAGACCGCGGACGACGTGGTCCGGCTCGTGGTGTTGTACGTGACCAGCCCGGAGCACATCCTGGCGCTCGAGAACCTGTTCCGGGAGCTGGTGCGCAAGCCGTGGAGCCGCCCGCTCCCGCCGATCCCGACGCCTGCCCCGGAGAGCCCGTGACCTCGCGATTCGTGTGGCACTCGTACGACGTGCGGTCGATGCTGCCCGCCGGCTGGGACCAGGAGCTGCTCGGGATCGCCCGTGAGCACGCCACGCGGCGGAGCCTGCGCCCGACGTCGGTGACCTCGCGGGAGGACCGCACCGACGTCGAGCTCCCCGTGCTGACGGTCGGGGGCCGCGTGCTCGACGCGATGTGCCCGTGGCTGGCCCGGCTGTACGAGACGACGTTCCGCGATCTGGCGCAGCCACTGTTCCCGGAGCCGCTCGCCGTCGCCCGGGACGTGCGGATCCGGATGAATCTGAACGTCCAGCGCGGCACCGAGATGCGCTACGAGTGCCACGTGGACAGCAATCCGGTAGAGGGCCTGCTGTACGTCACCGGCCACCCGCCGGGAGGTGGCGGCGAGCTGGTCGTGTCCAACAGGGAGGACGCTCGCGGCGTCCGCGAGATCGATGCCGACGCGAGCGTCGTCTACCCCACGAGCGGCCAGCTCGTGTTCTTCGACGCCCGGCGCAACCCGCACTACGTACGCCCGCTGCGCCGGGAGGACGCCGAGCGGGTGGTGGTCGCGATGAACTTCTACACGCCCAGCCAGCCGGAGGAGAGCAGGCCGGCCGACCTGAACATGCACCTGTTCGGCGAGCCGTAGACCAGGGCTACCGGGTGCGGCGTCCCGTCGCGATGAGCATGCCCGAGTAGCCCGCGCGCAACGGTGCCTCGCCGAGCGGGATCCGTACGACCTCGACGTCGTCCGACCACGGACGGAACGCCGACTCGACGGCGCCGGCGTCCACCGGGACGGCGGGAAGGCGGAGCTCGCCCACCGTGTAGCCCGACGAGTTCTCCATGAACGACGCGATGAACGACCCCCCGAGCCGCGCGGCGCGGACGAACGACCCCACGGCGGCCCGGAACTCCGCGGCCTCGGCGGTGATCGACTCGGCGACGAAGTGCATCGACACGACGTCCCACGCCGACGGCGGCAGGTCGAAGACGCTCCCGTCGACGACGGTGAGCCGGTCGGCGAGGAGCTGTTCGACGTCGGCGACCGCGTGCGTCGGCGACACGTCGGTCATGTACGCCCAGAGGTGAGCCCAGGGGTACGGCGGTGCGCTCGTGTGCTCACGAAGCCAGGCTCGGCCCGCTGCCGACGGTTCCATCACGTCCACGCGGGACGCGTACGGCAGGGCGACGAGCACGGGGTAGAGGTTGGAGCCGGTGCCGACGTCGAGGACCGTGACGCCGGCGGGCTGGTCGGCGAAGAACGCCAGCAGGATGTCGATGATCTGCGCGTCGTCCGGCCGCAGGTGGGAGTAGTTGTGGCGGAAGTACTCGTCGGGGTCGAACGCATCCCACGGCACGTCCCGGTTACGGACCCCCGTTGAGAGCGTGCGCGAGCGCAGGTGCACGCGTCGAGCGTATCGCTCGGCTGGCGCCCGATCGCGGCAGTTCCCGAACGCGTCGCGCCGCCGGGCAGCACGAAGGGCCGGACCCCGCAGGGTCCGGCCCTTCGTCGGGCGTGGCTAGACGGGCAGGCAGATCGTCTCGTACGTGCCGTTGTCGTCGATGTCGGCGTTGAGGCACTTCGTGCTGGACGGCTTCGGCACCGCGACGCACTGCGTGGTGGTGACGCAGACGCAGATGTTGCGCGTGCAGACCTGGCTGTCCGGCGGCACCGCCGACGCGCTGAGCGTGCCGGTGGCGGCGATCGCGGCGGAGGCGAGCAGGAGCGTGATGCGACGCAAGGGGGTTCCCTCCCATTCGAAGGCCGCGGAGGATCCGCGGCCGGTGGACACACGCGGGGGAGGGCGTTGATTACAGGCCGTGCGGCGGGGGGCTACGTCGCGGTGTCGTAGACGAGCCCGCTCGACGCCTCGCCGCGGCCCGGGCGCTTGCGGCGGCCGACCCAGACGTACGTCGCGCCGTCGGCGCCGCGCGTGTACGCGTACGTCCTCGTCACCCGCGCGCCCGACCGCGGGACCTCGCCGTCGTAGAGCCGCAGCGGGTCGGGCGCGAGCAGCCGGCCCCGGGGCGCGGGGCGGGTGCCGTCGGCGCGCGGGACGGTGCCGCGCCGCGCGCTGGCGAAGGCGGCGGGGTCGTTCCGCCGCCCCTGACGGTGCGTCCCGCGCCGGGCGCGGGGCTCCTAGACGCAGACGGTCTCGTAGTGGCCGTCGCCGTCGACGTCCACGCGCACGCAGACCGGGTCGGGCCGCGGCTGCTCGACGATGCAGCGGTACTCGGTCGTGCAGACGCAGACGTCGCCGACGCAGACCGTGGAGGCGGCGGCCGGGGTGCTCAGCGCGGCGGCCGCGAGGGCGGGCACGGCGAGCAGCGGGACGTAGCGGCGCATGACGGGCTCCCTGGGTGTGCGGGTGGGTGGGTGGGTGGTGCGCAGGGTCGGGCGCGGATCGTCTCGCACCTGCCGTGGCCGGGCGAGGTCGACGCCGGCGCAGACGACGGTGGCCGGCACCCGAGGGTCCGGCCGCGTCGTGGAGTGGGCGATAGTGGTGTCGAACCACTGGCCTCTACCGTGTCAAGGTAGCGCTCTCCCGCTGAGCTAATCGCCCGAGGCGGAGGCGAGAATCGAACTCGCGTACAGGGCTTTGCAGGCCCTTGCCTAAGCCACTCGGCCACT